>NZ_JBYCKQ010000022.1:0-199235 GCF_057473465.1 Acidithiobacillus sp. TH-A117 | reverse complement strand
GGCGGAATTGGTAGACGCGCTAGGTTCAGGTCCTAGTGAGCGAAAGCTTGTGCTGGTTCGAATCCAGTCCCCGGTACCAAAAGCAAAGGGCAGACTTTAGGGTCTGCCCTTTTTTATATGCATTGTTCACAGCTGTTCAGCGAGAAGAATGGTATCTTCCCGGTCCGGACCCGTGGAAATGATGGCCAGCGGCCGGCCAGCACGTTCGGCAATGGCTTCCAGATAATGACGCGCCGCCTGGGGTAAATCCTCCCAGCGGCGGACTCCGGCGGTGGATTCCTGCCAGCCCGGAAAAGTCTCATACACAGGCTCGCAGGCCGCCAGCGCCTCGGCTCCGGAAGGCAGCTCATCCTGAACCACTCCTAGTACCCGATAACCTACGGCTACGCGAATTTCGGCCAGACCATCGAGCACATCCAGTTTGGTCATGCACAAGCCCGTCACCCCATTCACCCGACAGGCCGCCCGCAACGCGACCGCATCAAACCAGCCGCAACGCCTGGCCCGGCCGGTGGTTGCGCCCACTTCCGCACCTCTTTCTGCCAGAAACACGCCGGTTTCATCGAAAAGCTCCGTGGGAAAAGGTCCTGCGCCCACCCGGGTGGTGTAGGCTTTGGTGATGCCCAGCACATAACCCAGCTCGGCTGGCCCTACCCCGCTCCCGGCAGACGCTCCCCCCGCTACCGTATTGGACGAGGTCACATAAGGGTATGTCCCGTGATCCACATCCAGAAGCGTACCCTGTGCCCCTTCAAAGAGGATGCGGGCCCCCTCTGCCTGGAGACGGGCAAGGCGCACGGACACGTCCACCACCATGGGCGCCAGGCGCTCGGCCAGGCTCAGATATTGATCGAGAATGGCATCAAAATCTTCGGCTTTCTGCTTGAAGTAATGCTGGAGCACAAAATTATGGTAATCGAGGGCTTCACCGAGTTTTGCGGCAAAACGCTCACGATGAAAAAGATCCCCTACCCGCAAGGCGCGACGCGCCACCTTGTCTTCATAGGCGGGACCAATTCCGCGTCCGGTTGTACCAATTTTGGCGGCACCCTTGGCATGTTCGCGGGCCAGGTCGAGGCTCTTGTGATAGGGCATGATCAGCGGGCAGGCGTCCGATACAAACAGCCGTTCATGGGCATCAGGGACCGCCGTCTGCAACTCGTCCAGTTCGGCAAAAAGGGCCAGGGGGTCCAGCACCACCCCGTTACCAATAAAACAAGAGACACCGTCCCGTAAAATACCGGAGGGAATGAGATGCAGCACGGTCTTGCGGGCACCGATGACCAGGGTGTGTCCGGCATTATGTCCGCCCTGAAAACGCACCACGGCCTGACAGCGCTCCGTCAGCCAGTCCACGATTTTGCCTTTGCCTTCATCGCCCCACTGGGTACCGATGATCACCACATTTGACTTGTCTGTCACGGAACACTCCGCCAATAGCATGAAAAATAGATTCAGCGCGCCTGCAAGGGACGAGAGACCCAACCCTCAGCGCTTTGTTCCAGGCGCGCATCAAAACCCCGGTTGAGCAGTTGCCCGACATCAGGTGCGCTGCCTGTCGGAAAATCCTGTATGACTACATGGCCTTTGTGGCGTGCTTCGACTATGGTCTTCCACAAGTCCGGATCAGTACCGGCGGGAGCCCAGATTTGCTGCCGATTACGGGATTCCGGCAGATCACGCAGCAACGGCTTCAAATCCAGACTGAAACCGGTGGCCGGACGCCGCCGACCAAAGGCTGCACCGATTTCATCATAGCGTCCTCCCCGCGCCAGGGCCTCACCGCGCTGCGGTCCATACGCCGAAAACAGCAGGCCAGTGTGATATTGATGGCCGCGAATTTCCGCTAGATCACACTGAATTTCCAGATCCGGGTAGCGCAAGCGCAAAGATTTCCAGACAAAATCCAGATCATCCAGAGCCTGAACAATGGCCGGATGCTGGCCAAGTTGCCGGCGCGCCCGCTCCAGGACAGTATGATCTCCCTGCAAACGGGACAAGACGTCAAAATCCGCAGTCACCGCCTGAGCACTGCCATGGGTGTTCAGCCAGGTTCGCACATCCGGCCAGGCCTTGCGCTCCACCAGACGCAATAAATCACTGCGTTGTGCCGCCGCCAGTCCGGCGGCATCTGCCAGGGCCTGGGGAATGCGGACATGGCCGATATCCAGCAGCAGATGGGGAACACCACAGGCTCGAAGGCTTTCCACCATCAGAGAGAGCACTTCCAGGTCCCCTTCCGGACCACCCACCCCAAACAATTCGGCGCCTACCTGAAAGGGAGCGCGACTCCCGCCCAGCAAATCGGGGCGTGCCCGCAGAACGGTTCCGGCATAAGCGAGGCGGCGCACTTCACCGGAAGCAGAGGTCTGGGCGTCAATGCGGGCCATCTGCGGAGTCATGTCGGAACGGAGACCCACCAGCCGACCACTATCCTGATCCAGCAGCTTCCAGGTCTGCAGATCCAAATCCGCAGCACTCCCGGTCAGCAGGCTTTCCAGATGCTCCACCAACGGTGGAGTCACCTGGCGATAGCCCCAAAGCGCATAACGATCCAGCAGGCTGCGGCGGCAATGCTCCAGAGCTTCAGTACGGGCAGGCAGTATGTCCTCGAAACCGCTGGGCAACAGCCAGGCGGGATGATTTTCGGTGCGCATTATTTTCCCGCCTCGTTCAAGGAAGCCGAAAATATTTGAAAAAGGGTGAGTCAGGATTGAGTACCAGCACGGTTTTGTTACTGAGGGCATGGCGATAGGCCTCCAGGCTCCGGTAAAAGGCAAAAAATTGGGGATCCTTACCATAGGCCGCCCCATAGATGGAAGCAGCTTCAGCATCACCCTGCCCTTTGATTTCTTCCTGTTGCCGATAGGCATCCGCCAGAATGGTGGTTTTTTCCTTTTCGGCATTGGCGCGAATTTCGTCCGCAGCGCTTTTGCCCTCGGCGCGATAGGTATTGGCTTGCTGGATTTGCTCGGCCTCCATGCGTTTATAAGTGGCCTGCAGTACCTCAGGAGACAAACCCACCTGCAAAATTCGCAAGTCCAGCACATGAATGCCGAGATTCTGCAACTGCTGGTTGACCTGGGACAAAACCGGTGCCGCCAGTGCCTGTTGGCTGACCGCAATCAGCGACGCCATGGACATGGTCCCCACCTGGCTGCTCAGGGCAGTATGGAGAGCATCACCAATCTCGGCTTGGGCATCAGCCTGGTCATGCAGACGCGCCGCATATAAACCCGGATCAGTCACCCGCCACTCCGCGAAAAAATCCAGCAATACCGGTTTCTTGTCTGCAGTCAAAAAGCTGACCGGTTGCGGACTGTAGCTTTGCAGACGTTTGTCTACATACTGCACATGCTGGAGCAGCGGCCATTTCATATAAAGGCCCGGCGACTTTTCGACCCGCAGCACCTTGCCAAACTGCATCAATAAGGCATTCTGGGATTGATCGACAGTATAAAAACTGGCCGAAAGCAGCAGTAGCACCCCCAGAAAAACAATGACTACGCCCCATATCCAGTTCTTCATGACTGTGCTCCTGAAACGGGCAATACCGGCTGACTGACTGCACTGTTCGTCGTAGCCACGGGAGCGGTACTCCGGGTGGCCGCACTGACTGCTTCGGCAGAATGGGTAGCCGCACTGGGCTGCACGACAGGTTGATCAGGCATGTGTAAATTAATCACGGCTTTTCCATGACTATCCATTATCACTTTCGGAGTGTTGCCGAGAATGTCCTGCATGGTATGCAGATACATGCGCTCACTCACCACCCGGGGGTTTTGCTGATAGGCCTGGAGCAGGTCGGTAAAGCGCGCCGCATCACCCTTGGCATGATCCACCACCTGAAGCTGGTAGGCTTGTGCGGCCGTCAGCATGGTCGCCGCCTCTCCCTTGGCTTTGGGGATAATACTGCTGGCATAGGCTTCCGCCTCACGCCGGGCGCGGACCATATCTTCCCGGGCTGTCATCACCTCGGTATTGGCCGACTGTACGGTTTTGGGAAGCTGAATACTAAGTATCTGGACGGAACGAATGGTTACTCCGGCATGCAAGCTGCTGAGCAGATTCTGGGTATTTTTCTGAATTTGCTGAGCCATGCTGCTCTGATTACTGTGCAGCAAATCCTGCAGTTGGCTCTTGCCCACCAGATCACGCATGGCCGACAAGGCACTGTAACGAATCAGCTGCTCGGGATTGCTGGTGGAAAACAGATAGTGACTGGCGTTGGTGATCCGGTAGTCGACGGCAAAATGCACATCGACCACGTCCCCATTGGCCGTCAGCATCATGCCCGGATTGAGGGTATCCACCGCACCACTATAGCCCAGAACCAGTCGCTGATTTTCGGCAGTTCTGGATAATGTCACGCTTTCAAATGGAAAAGGCCAATGATAATGGATACCCGGCTGGGTGATACCAACTTCCCGGCCAAAACGCAGAACGACTCCCTCTTCATTAGGGCCGACCACATAGATACCTGATCCCAGCCAGAATAAAACCAGCAGGCCGATAAGGATAACCGGCAGGCGATGCAACCAGCGTGGATCAAACTTTGGCCCGCCGGAGCCGCGACCCTTTCCCGAACCCAACAGACCACCCAGTTTTTTTAATTCCTGGGTGATTTTCTGAATGTCAAAAGCTGGCTTCTGAGTATTGGGACGCCGTCCCCAGGGGTTATTGTTGTTGTTTCCGTTTCCGCCCGGATCACTCCACGGCATACCAATCTCCTTCCTTGATCAATTCGGGTATTGTAGAGGTGGGCTCTGGCGCCTGACAACCATGCGCATGCATTTGTGCGCGCAGGCGCCGCCAGGCCAGATCGTCAATGTCAAACACCATGCGGATTTTTCCTTCTTCGTCAAAATCCTCTGCAAGTACCGTAGCCACACGATGCAGGGAGGCCCGCCAGGCACCTTCTTCAGGATTCAGGGTTAATTCCACCCGCAGTATCGCCCGGCCCACTCTTTCCAGAATGGCCTGAAGCAAAGCCTCCAGGCCCGCTCCGCTCCTGGCACTGATGTTCACCGCCTGCAAGATACCGGAAGCATCATAAATACAGCCGCTGGGTTCACCCGTCTGGTCCGCCTTGTTGTAGACCAGCAGTACCGGCAAATTATCGGCACCAATTTCCCGAAGTACGGATTCCACCGCAGCCATTTGCGCATCCCGGTCGGGAGCACTGCCATCCACCACATGCAAAAGCAATTGCGCCTGATTGACTTCTTCCAGGGTCGCCCGAAATGCTGCAATCAGATCTGTGGGCAAGTCCCGCATGAAACCCACCGTATCGGCCAGCAATACGACATCCTGTCCGGCAACCTGCAGACGGCCAATAGCAGGGTCAAGGGTAGCGAACAAGCGATCCGCCGCATAATTGCTGCGTTGGGTAAGGGCATTGAAAAGCGTGGATTTTCCCGCATTGGTATAACCAACCAAAGCCACTGTGGGTAATGGCGCGCGTTGCCGGGCGCGGCGCTGAGTCCTTCGGTGCGCGGCCACCTTTTGCAACTTATGGCGCAGAGACTGAATCCGGTCGCCAATGAGGCGTCGGTCGGTTTCCAGCTGGGTTTCACCCGGACCCCGCAAGCCAATCCCCCCCCGCTGCCGTTCCAGATGAGTCCAGCCCCGGATCAGTCGGGTGCGCAAGCGGGTCAGTTGGGCGAGCTCCACCTGCAATTGCCCCTCATGGGTACGGGCACGACGGGCGAAAATATCAAGAATCAGTCCTACCCGATCAATCACCCGGCACTGTAGAGCCCGTTCCAGGTTACGCTCCTGAATCGGACTTAGAGTCCGATCAAAGAGCACCAGATCCGCCGCCGTTTCCCGTACTTTTTCGGCCAGTTCCTGCACCTTGCCACTGCCGATGAAGGTTGCGGGATCGGGGCGGCTGCGCGCCACGGGAAGGAGTTCCAGCACATCCGCATCACTGTCGCTGGCCAGATGAAAAAATTCGGCCCCGTCATCGAGGTCCACTTCGCCATGTAATGTCACATGAACCAGCAGAACCCGCTCACGGGGCACATCCACTGCAACGGCATTCTGGGTCAGAATCAGGCCTCTTCTTCGCTCACGCTGGCTGCTTCGCCTTCCCCTTCGGGCAGAGGCAAACGCACATCGCGACCGGGAACCACGGTAGAAATAGCATGCTTATAAATCATCTGGCTGACATTATTGCGCAGCAAGACCACAAACTGATCGAAGGATTCAACGAATCCCTGCAGCTTGATCCCGTTGACCAGATAGATGGCAACAGGAACGTGTTCCTTGCGCAGCAAATTGAGAAAAGGATCCTGAAGAATCTGCCCTTTTTGTTGACCGGCCATTTTTTATCTCCTTGACTATGCTTCATGGCGCTTCTAGGGTAGTGGAAAACCGCGTGAGCGGTTTCCACTGCATGCAACTTAGACTAACTCAAAATAGCCGGGAAAGCCATGCTTGTCAGCGTTACGAATATATCTTCCAATCAGCCCGGGCGTTCTTGACGATGCATCATCTTCTACCGGGACGTTTTAGCAGCACATGATTGACCTGCAGCCCGCTTGCCATTAGCTTAGAAACCAAAAGCACCCAAGATATACGAAGCACCCTAAACTTCCGACTGTCGTCCCGGTGGTCTTCGACAGCAGGACGGTCATAAAATTCAAGGAGACGGACCAGTGGAAAAAACGGCCATCAACGATAAGGCACTCCGTAGCCGCGTGAAGCTGCTGGGCAACCTGCTCGGTGAAGTGTTGCGTGAACAGGCCGGTACGCGGGTATTCAACGCCGTCGAGCAGCTCCGCCAGGGTTATATCCGTCTCCATAAAAAGGAGGATGCGCGCTTGCGGGAGCGTCTGGCCCGCTTTATTGATGCGCTTCCCCAGGACGATCTGGTACTGGTTATCCGCGCCTTCAATACCTATTTCAGTCTGGTCAATATTGCCGAAGAAGAATCACAACATCTTCAACGCCGTCGCCTGCTGCAAAAAGGTGACGGTCTCTGGACCGGCTCTTTTGAAGAGACTTTCCGGGCTCTCCAGCAACAGGGCATCACCTCCGGCCAGATTCAGTATCTGCTTGATCAAACCCGCTATCTGCCCGTGTTCACGGCGCATCCCACGGAATCCAAAAGGCGTACAGTCCTGCATGGGCTGCGCCGGATCTTCGTGGTCAGCAAAAAACTCGATGACCCAACCCTCAGTGACGAAGAAGAAAAGGAAGTCACTGATAATTTGCGGGCACAAATCCAGATTCTCTGGGAAACCGAAGAGGTCCGCACCAACAAACCGCAAGTCCAGGATGAGGTGGAAAACGGCCTGTTTTTCTTTAGAGACAGCCTGTTCAAGGCAGTGCCCATGACTTATCGGGCTGCGCGGCGCGCGGCGCGGCGGGTGTTTGCCAATGATGACATCGACATCCCCGCCTTTATCCGCTTCGGCTCCTGGATCGGCGGCGATCGCGACGGCAACCCCAATGTCACCGCCGCCATTACCAGCTGGGCGCTGCGCACCCAGAGTGTCGAAGTGCTCAAGGAATATCAGCAGCGCCTCAGTGGCTTATATCAACTGCTGGGACATTCCAGCCGTTTTTGCGGTATTTCCCCCGTCCTGCTGGCCTCACTGGAACGCGACGCCGATGATTTTCCGGAGCTGGCCGAGTGGGTGGATCAGCGCTTTCCCAGTGAACCTTATCGTCGCAAGCTGCGCTACATGATGACCCGCCTGGACCTGCGCCTGCGCCAACTGGAAAACGGCCAGATCATGAACGAATCGGCCGGTCCGGCCTATGCCACTGCCGAAGACTTTCTGGATGACTTGCTGCTCGTCCGCGACTCCCTGCGTGGGCACAATGATGACTATATTGCCGACAATGATATCCAGGATATTGTCTGGCTGGTTCAAACCTTTGGTTTTCATCTGGCCAACCTCGATATCCGCCAAGAATCCACGGTGCATTCCCGCACATTGTCCGAACTGTACGCAGAAGTCCCTGGCTTCGCCGACTATCTGGAACTTTCCGAAGAAGCGCGGCTGCTGGCCCTTACTGATGCCTTGCGCCGCCCCGGCCCTCTGGTTGAAAAACATCCGGAGTTATCCCCATTAGCCGCTGAAACCTGTGCCATGTTTCGCTGCATTGCCCAGCTCCGTCGTGAGGTCAGCGCTTCGGGATTCGGCAATTATGTGATCTCCATGACTCATGAAGCCAGCCACATTCTCGAAGTGCTGGTGCTGGCCAAGGAGTTCGGTCTTGCGGGCTGGTCAAGGCAGGGGCTCTACAGTGAAATTGCCGTAACCCCCCTGTTTGAAACCATCCACGATCTGGAACGGATGGATGCCGTCATCAGCACCCTCCTAGATAACCCGGTCTATATGGAAATCATCAAAAGCCAGGAAGACACCCAGGAAATCATGCTGGGCTACTCCGACTCCTGCAAGGATGGCGGGATTTTATCATCCAGCTGGTCTCTGTATCAGGCACAACTGCGCCTGGCGGCCATCGCCGACAAGCGCCACATTCAAATTCGCGTATTTCATGGGCGCGGGGGCAGTGTGGGGCGCGGGGGCGGTCCTACTTACGAGGCGATTCTCGCCCAGCCCCCGGACACCGTGCGCGGGCAAATCAAAATTACCGAGCAAGGCGAAGTCCTGTCTTTCAAATATGCCAATCTGGAAACGGCCATTTATGAACTGACGGTGGGTACCGCCGGACTCATCAAGGCCAGCATTGGCCTGGTGCGTCCCGTCGAAGCCGATAATCCCGCCTACCTCAAGGTGATGAGCGAACTCACCCACCTGGGCGAACAAGCTTATCGGGATCTGACCGAGCATACGCCGGGATTTCTGGATTATTTTTATGAAGCCACCCCGCTCAATGAAATTGCGCACATGAATATTGGTTCGCGGCCTTCCCACCGCCAGCGCAGCGACCGATCCATGGCGTCCATTCGCGCCATTCCCTGGATATTCGCCTGGGCTCAGTCTCGCCATATTCTTCCGGCCTGGTTCGGTCTCGGCTCTGCTATAGCCCAATGGCGCGCAGAAAAGCCCGAACGCCTGGAAATATTGCAGGACATGTACCAGCATTGGCCTTTTTTCCGGGCACTGATGGGCAATATCAGCATGGCCATGTCCAAAACCGACATGGCTCTGGCCGGAGAATATGCCGGATTACCCCTTGATCAGGAACTGGCCATCTCCGTTTTCGAGAAAATCCGCAGGGAGTTTGAACTAAGCCTTGCAGAAATGCTGGCCATGGCCGGTACCGAGCAACTGCTGTCCGACAATCCCGGTCTGGCTTTCTCCTTGCAGCGCCGTAACGTCTATATGGAGCCCCTCAATCACATTCAGCTGGCCTTGCTCCGGCGTTATCGCAATGAAGATGCACCTCCGGAGTTTCGTGAAATCTGGCTGGATCCCTTGCTGCGTACTATCAATGCCATTGCCGCCGGGCAACGCAATACCGGCTGAATTTACTTCATGGCACTACCGGAACTGATTCTGGCTTCTACCAGCCCCTACCGCCGGGACTTGCTGCAGCGCCTGCAAATCCCCTTTCGCTGTGTGGCCCCGGATGTGGATGAAAGCCCGCTTGACCAGGAAGGTCCGCAGCAGTTAGTTGAGCGCCTGGCTCTGGCCAAGGCCCGGGCAGTTTTAGCGCGTTATCCACAATCACTGGTGATCGGCGCTGATCAGATGGCTTGCTGTGCCGGGAGGATATTGGGAAAACCCGGATCCAGCGCTCAGGCGGAAGCCCAACTGCAGTGGATGCAAGGGCGCCAGGTGGAATATCTCAACGGCATTGCCGTGGTGGATGACCGTACTGTGGAACAATTTTGTGTTCCCTATTATGTGCAGTTGCGCAACTTGAGCCCCGAGGCTATCCACCGTTACGTGGAAAAAGATCAGCCGCTGGACTGTGCTGGCAGTTTCCGTTCCGAAGGCCTGGGAATAGCCCTGGTGGAGAAAATGGAAGGGGCAGACCCCCATGCCTTGATGGGCATGCCCTTGATCGCCATTGCCGAGACCTTGCGGCGACGAGGTTATCAACTGCCTTAAGCCGCCGATTTCTCGGCACCAAAAAAAAGCAACCCGGCCGAAGCCGGGTTGCCCTGTTTTGATGTCAGCTAGTGACTGGTGGGCTAACCCCAGCCATCGCCCCCGTCATCCATACCAAAATCATCATTACTGGCCAGCTGGTCATCTCCCCACGAATTATCGGTCAAGCCCAGACTATCATTATCGCCCGCATTTCCCTGACTTGCGGCTGCATCATGACCACCGAAAAGACTACCGGCAAGGGCTTGTCCGGCAGCCAGCCCGGCACCCACCCCGACCCCGGTGGCAATCCCCGAAGCCAGACTGGAACCCAATCCACCGCCCTGTTGGGGCATGCCGCCCATAGGACCGTTGGGATACCCGGCACCTGGACCATAAGCACCGTTCATGCCATTAAAAGGCCCCTGCGCTGGTCCAGCTCGATACATCAGTTGGGCATTCTGACGCCGCCGCCGCAGAAACATGGAGATGACCGCAATCAACAGGATCAGACCAATGAAAAACAGCAAAGCGGAACCCCATCCCCCTTTTTTCGCGACAGTAGCCTGATTCACTCCACGATGGTGCGCTTGCACTTCTTTCTGAAACTTCTGCAATACCTGGGGTTTGACAAAAGGCATACCCGGCGCCAGTTGCTCGGCCTTCTGCAAGGCTGCCGCCGCTCCTGACCATTGACCCTGACGCGCCAGAACCTGGGCTTCCAGATATTGCGCTTCCGCAGAATGCGGATGCGCTTTCAACACCTCCTGCATCATGCTTTGCGCCTGATCCAGACGGCCGCTGTGAATGGCCTGGGTCACCTGAGTGACCGAAGGCTCAGCCCAAGCCATTGGCGCCATAACCAGACTGCCCAGCAGCACTACTACACCCACCAATTTTTTATTCATTCGCTCCCCCAATATAAGTGTTACGCTGTGTAATATGGGTTCAAATTTTGAGAGAATCAAGCGTTGCGAATGCACCGTAAAAATCTCCAGGCACTCCAACGCTTCTGCAAACCAAAATCCCAACCCACTGACTGCCAGATTTGACAGAGCGGATAATTGTCGCCATTATACTGACCGGTCGGTTCAGACCTCCGAGAGGGTTATTTTTCGTGCATAAACCACTTCCAAAATCCATAGCTGTCATTGTGGTCCTGATGCTTGGCAGCAGCCTGGCCGCCTGCAGCTTTGAACCGAAGCTCCGGGTTCCGCCTGCGCCTTCTGACAAAATGTCTTATACGGCCGGTCAATCACCGCAAAAAACCGTGGCTCCTGGCGGACTGGCTGGAGAGGCTCAGTCTTTACAGTACGGCACAGAACTCCATGAAGAATGGTGGAAGCTGTTTCGCTCCAAGGCCCTGGATACCCTCATCGCCACCGGCCTGAAAAACAGTCCGACCATTGCCGCTGCCCAGGCACAAATGCGCGAGGCCCAGGCCGCGGCCAGAGCCAATGCCAGCATTTTCTACCCGCAGATTACCGGTAATTTGCAGGCTAATCGCAGCAAGGTCACGGGAGCTACTTTTGGTGGTAACGGAGGAATTCATTATTCCCTGATCAACAGCTCCATCGGGGTTTCCTATTACCCGGACATTTTTGGCGTCAATCGTCTGGTTTATCGAAACAGTGAAGAACTGGTCAAATATCAGCAATGGGAACTGGAAGCCGCCAAACTGACCCTGACGGGTAACATCGTGACCACTGCTGTGGACGAAGCCGCCACTGAAGAGCAAATTCAGGCTACCCGGGCGATTATTGCCAAGGAAAAAAAGCTGCTGGAATTGACAGAAAATCAATATCAGGCGGGTGCCATTGACTACAGTACGGTCATGACCCAGAAGGGGCAAATGGCCAGCGAGTTGGCCACTTTACCACCACTGGAACAGCAACTGGCGGTTTATCGCCATGAGCTGGCTATCCTGATAGGCGCGTTCCCGGCCAACGTCAAACCCCAGAATTTCACTATCAGTGAATTAAAACTGCCGGAAAAAATCCCCGTCAGCCTACCCTCGAAATTGCTCCAACAAAGACCGGACATTCGCGCGGTCATGGCCCAGATGAAAGCGGCCAACGCCCAGATTGGTGAAGCCCGTGCCCAGTTTTACCCGACCGTGCAACTCAGTGCTTCTTTCGGTGATGCCGCCAGCCACCCCGGTATATTTTTTGATCCGGTAAGCAGCATCTGGAGTCTGGTGGGCGCCATGTCACAACCGATTTTTGAGGGCGGCAAACTGGAAGCCCAGAAAGCCGAGGCCCATGCCGCCTATGATGTCACCTACGCCAACTACCGGAGTACCATTCTCAATGCTTTTGACCAGGTCGCCAATGGGTTAAGGGCCGTTGAACATGATGCCCAGACCCTCGCCGCCCAACGTGAAGCCCTGCAAGCATCCCGGGAAGCTCTGAAACTGGCCCAGGCCAGCTACCGCGCGGGGGCTACGGATTATCTGACCCTCTTGACCGCCGAGGTGCAATACAACACCGCCAAAATCGCCGAAATCAAAGCGCAATCCCAGCGCTATCAGGATACGGCAGCCTTGCTGGTGGCTTTGGGAGGCGGCTGGTGGAATCATCCGAATGTCAAGACGGCAGCCCAGCCCGGCCCTAAACATTCTTAACCATTTTTGACTGAACGCAGCCATCTTCTGCGGAGACGGAATATGAAAAAAGCATTTGTGATTGTCATCATTGGCCTGCTGATTGTTTTTGGCGGAATTTTTGGATTCAAGGCTTTCGTCAACAGCAAAATTGCCGAAGCCATGGCGCATATGCCGGCACCGGTGGTCACTGTCAATGCAGCCCGTGCTGAAATTGCCCACTGGCATCCACAGTTGCGTGCTGTCGCCTCGCTGGCAGCCGTGCAGGGTGTGGATGTAACTCCGCAAATCGCCGGAAATGTAACCGCCATCCACTTCCACTCCGGTCAATATGTGCAAGCGGGAACCCTCCTGGTACAAGTGGATGACTCCAATCAATTGGCAGAATTAGCCAGTGATCAGGCTCAGCTGCGCCTGGCGGCCAGCAATTTGCACCGCACCCGGGAACTGATCGCCACCAAAGCTGCCAGTCAGTCCCAGCTGGACTCTGCTGAAGCCAGTTACCAGACCGATCAGGCCGCTATCAAGAATATCCAGGCAACACTCAACAAGCTGTCCATTCGTGCGCCCTTCAGTGGTTATCTGGGTATTCGTCAGGTGAATGTCGGTCAATACCTGACACCAGGCACTAAAATTGTGGATCTGCAATCCTGGAGCCCGCTCTATGCCAACTTCACACTACCTCAGAGTGATTTGCAGAATATTCAGGTCGGGACTCCGGTTCAGCTGGAAACCGATGCTCTACCCGGGCAGACATTCTCGGGCAAGGTCACGGCGCTGGGTTCCTCTGTCAACAGCAGCACCCGGCAAATTGACGTACAGGCCACCATCGACAACCCCAAAAATCAGCTGCGCCCCGGTCTTTTCGGGGAGCTGACCGTGGTCCACAACACGGTTGAAAATGTCCTGGTCATTCCTGTATCGGCCATGTCTTACAACACCTATGGAGATTATGTCTATCTCATCAAAAACGAAAAAAAGGATGGCAAAAGTCAGGAGCTTGCCGTTCAACAGGTGGTCAAACCCGGCAAACAGCGTGACGGCATGGTCGAAATCCTTTCCGGCCTGAAGCAAGGCGATCAGGTAGTCACGGCCGGACAGGTCAAGCTGGTGAATGGCAGTCTGGTTACCATCAGTACCGACAAGTAAGGCTAGCTCATGAAATTTACTGATATTTTTGTTCGCCGTCCGGTACTTGCCACGGCCCTGAGTCTGGTGATTTTTCTGCTGGGCCTGCATGCCTACACCATGATGACCGTGCGGGAATATCCCGCTCTGGTCAACACGGTGGTGACAGTGACTACCGCCTATCCGGGCGCCAATCCCAGCACCGTGCAGGGTTTCATCACCGCCCGTCTGGAAAAAGTCATCGCCAGCGCTCCGGACATCAACTACATGACCTCCAATAGTTCGGAGGGCACCTCGACCATTACGGTGTACATGAAGTTGAATTACAGCCCCAGCGCTGCAGTGGCCAACATCCAGTCCAAGGTGCAGCAGGTGACTGACCAGTTGCCCACGGGCAGCCAGTTACCGGTGATCAACGTCACCGTCGGCGATACGACCGATTTGATGTATATCGCCTTTTACGGCGATCAATTATCCCAGCAGCAGATTACCGACTATTTGTTGCGGGTGGCTCAGCCGCGTCTGGCTTCGGTACACGGCGTGGGACAGGCCCAGATTCTGCCTCCCGGTGCCGGCAATGGGAATACCTATGCCATGCGCGTCTGGTTGAATCCCCAAAAACTCGCGGCCCTACATGTTACTGCGGCCCAGGTTTCCCAGGCGCTGACCGCCAACGATTTCATCTCTGCCGTCGGTCAGACCCGGGGTAAAACCGTTCAAAATACCATTGTGGCCACCACCAGCCTGCACAATGTCAGTGAATTCCGCAATCTGGTCATCAAGCAGTCCGGGAACACCCTGATTCGCCTGAAAGATGTGGCGCATGTCGAATTGGGTGCCCAGGATTACAGTTCCCAGGCCTTTTTTAACGGAAAACCGGCCGCCTTTATCGGCATTCAGGAATCGCCCTCTGCCAACTCCCTGGATGTAGCCGCAGGGGTTAAAAAATCTCTGGCACAACTGAAAAAAGCCCTGCCTCCGGGCATGCATGTAGCGATTCCTTATGATGCCAGTGCCTTCATCCAGGCCTCTATTGATGAGGTGGTGATGACCATCGGCATTACCCTGGCCGTGGTGGTGCTGGTGATTTTCCTCTTCCTCGGCTCCTTCCGGGCCGTGGTCATCCCGGCAGTGGCTATTCCTCTGTCCATTGTCGGTGCGGGTCTGATCATGTGGTCTTTGGGTTTTACCGTCAATCTGCTGACTCTGCTGGCGGTGGTACTCGCCATCGGTCTGGTGGTGGATGATGCCATCATTGTGGTGGAAAACGTCCATCGTCATATTGATGAAGGCAAAACTCCCTTTGACGCCGCCCTGCTCACCGGGCGGGAACTGGGCGGTCCCATTATCGTCATGTCCACCACCCTGATAGCGGTGTTTGCGCCCATTGGTTTCATGGGCGGACTCACCGGCAGTCTGTTTGGCGAATTTGCCTTCACCCTGGTGGCCGCCGTCCTGATTTCCATGATTGTGGCCCTGACCCTCTCACCCATGCTTTCCAGTAAGGTCCTGAAACCCACCAGCGAACATGGTTTTGAACATTTCATTGACCAGCGTTTTGTCGGTTTACGGCGCTTTTACGATCGCCTCCTGCATGTGGTTCTGAATTTCGTGCCGGTCGTGATGCTCTTTGCCATTGTTGTGTTCGGCAGCATTTACTTCCTGTTCTCCACCTCCAAATCGGAACTTGCGCCCCAGGAAGATCAAGGCATTATCTTCAATGCGGGAACCGGTGGACCGACCATCACCCCGGATCGTCTGGCCCATTACGGCAAGCAGATTCTCAAGGTCTTCAATCAGTATCCCCAGAAGAAAGCGACGTTTATGGTGACCGGTATTTCTGTGGGTAGCGGCGGCGGTACCAACAGCCTTTTCGCCGGCATGCGCTTGACCAACTGGTCTGATCGTTCGGTCACCGCCATGCAGATCCAGCCGAAATTGCAGCAGCAATTGCAGAGTATTGCAGGCCTGCAGGTAGCCTCCTTCCTGCCCCCGCCTTTACCCGGTTCTGCAGGCGGTCTACCGGTCCAATTCGTGCTGCAAAGTCCGGGCAGCTATGAAAAAATCGATCAGGTGGCAGACGCGGTCATTGCCAAGGCCTATCAAAGCGGTATGTTCTTTTACGTTACCAAGGACTTGCGCATCGACAACCCGGAACTGGAGCTGAAAATCCATCGCAACATAGCCGCAAATCTGGGTCTGACCATGGCGGAAATCGCCCAGGATCTACAACCCCTGCTGGGCGGCAATTATGTCAATCGTTTCGCCATGGAAGGAAGGAGTTATAAGGTGATTCCGCAAGTTCCGGACAAGTTCCGCAGCGACCCGGGAGCTCTCAAAAACTACTATATCGCCACGGCCACCGGGCAGATGGTGCCCCTGTCCACGGTGGTATCCATTGAAACCAAGGTGGAACCCCAGTTTTTACCCCAGTTTCAGCAGCTCAATTCGGCTACCATTCAGGCCGTACCCAAGCCGGGGGTAACGATGGGTGAAGCGTTGTCCTTTTTCCGGACCACGGCTGAAAAAATCATGCCCAAGGATTTTTCGGTCAACTACGCCAGTCAGTCTCGCGAATACATGCAGGAAAGTGGCGGCTTGCTGACAACCTTCGCCCTGGCCATCATCCTGATTTATCTGCTGCTGGCAGCGCAGTTTGAAAGCTTCCGGGATCCGCTGATCGTGTTGATTACCGTGCCTATGTCCATCAGTGGTGCGCTGATATTTGTCAGCCTGGGACTCGCCTCCATCAACATTTATACGGAGGTAGGACTGATCACCCTGATCGGTTTGATTGCCAAGCAGGGTATTCTGATTGTGCAGTTTGCCAATGAGATTCAGCGCCATGAGGGGCTTGCCAAACGCGAAGCCGTGGAAAAAGCTTCCAGCATCCGCTTGCGGCCCATTCTGATGACCACCGGGGCCATGGTGCTCGGGGTATTACCCCTGCTGCTGATGAATGGTCCCGGTGCTGTCAGCCGTTTCCAGATGGGGCTGGTGATTTTTACCGGGTTGGCCATAGGTGCGTTGTTCTCGCTGTTCGTGGTTCCCGCCATGTATATGGTGCTTGCCAAGGATATCCGGAATAAGTCAGAGGTCAGCAGCGAAATTTTCTGATGTGGTCAGTTTGATGAATCCAGGCCGGATGCTCCGCAAGGACATCCGGTTTTTTTGCTTGACAAAAAAACGGACGAACAGAAGAATGTTGGGATATTAGTGCATTTGAAACGACGCAGATCATTCATAAGGTTATTTTCATGGTGAAGAAGGGTTCCCCCCGCAGTGCTCATTCAACGCAGGGGAAGCCATGACTGCCCGACGTATAGATGGCAAGGCCATTGCCCAAAAGTTGCAGCATGAAACTGCCCAGAGAAGTCAGGATTTTCTGAAAACCTACGGACGCCCTCCCGGCCTCGCGGTGGTGCTGGTAGGAAACAATCCCGCCTCAGAAGTCTATGTCCAGAAAAAACGCGATACCTGCAAAAGTGTGGGTATCCATTCCCTGGCTATTAATTTATCCAGCGATACCAGCCCCGACGCACTGCTCCATAAAATCGCCGAGTTGAATGCCGACGACTGCATTGATGGTATCCTCGTGCAGTTGCCCCTGCCCCCCCAGTTTGATCCAGAAGTCATTATCGAGGCGATTGCGGTCGAGAAAGATGTGGATGGTTTTCATCCCTACAACATCGGCAGACTGGCCCTGCGGGCGCCTCTGCTGCGCTCCTGTACACCGGCCGGCATCATGACCCTGCTGGAAGAAATTGGCGCGGAAATCCGGGGAAAAGAGGCGGTCATAGTGGGCGCCTCCAATATTGTCGGTCGCCCCATGGCTCTGGAGTTATTATTGGCCGGGGCCACTGTCACCGTATGTCATCGTTTCACCGGCAATCTCCAGGCCCATGTAGAGCGCGCGGAAATTCTGATAGCTGCGGCCGGCAAACCCGGCCTGATTCCGGGGGACTGGGTACGCGAGGGTGCAGTAGTCATTGACGTGGGTATCAACCGCCTCGCGGACGGCCGCCTGACGGGCGACGTGGTATTTGCCGAAGCCGAAAAACGTGCCTCCTGGATTACTCCAGTACCCGGCGGGGTGGGTCCCATGACCGTGGCGACCTTGCTGCAAAACACCCTGGTGGCTGCGGAACAGCGACAACGCCATGTCTGAGACCGCCCAGACCGAGGCTGCAGAAAATGCTCTCTCTCTTGATAATCCGGATCTCTATTTCAATCGGGACCTGAGCATCCTCGCCTTCAATCAGCGGGTATTGGACCTGGCCGATGACCCCCGCGTCCCCCTGCTCGAACGCCTACGCTTTCTGACCATCGTTTCCAGCAATCTGGATGAATTTTTTGAAGTGCGGATGGCCGGACTGCTGCAGCGGCGCAAGTTTGGTGCCGGACCACTGGGGCCGGACCTGCTCGGACCCGATCGGGAAATTGCCGCCGTAGCGCAAATGGCCCATAAAATCATCCGCGAACAGTATCTCTGCCTGAATCAGCGTCTGCTTCCGGCGATGGCCAAGGAAGGTATCCGCCTGCTGCGCCGTCGGGAATGGCGGGCCGCCCAGAAACGCTGGATCAGCAATTATTTTCAGACCGAAGTCATGCCGCTGCTGACCCCCCTTAGCCTCGATCCCGCCCATCCCTTTCCCAAGGTACAGAACAAAGGACTGAATTTTGCCATTGTTCTGGAAGGACAGGACGCTTATGGCCGGCGCAGTCCCATCGCCATCGTCCAGGCTCCCCGGATATTACCGCGCATCATCCAGATTCCCCCGCAACTGGCGGGCCCCAGTGATTTTGTCTTTCTGTCTTCGGTTATACACGAGCATGTGACCGCGCTGTTTCCGGGCCTGAAAATCCAGGGCTTCTATCAGTTCCGGGTCACTCGTAACAGTGAACTGTTTGTGGATGAAGAAGAAGTGGATAACCTCCTCGATGCCCTGGTGGATGAATTACCTATGCGCCCCTTTGGTGAGGCCGTGCGCCTGGAAGTCGCCAGCAACTGTCCCCGGGAAGTGGTGGATTACCTCCTCAAGCATTTCGAACTGGCGGACGATAATCTCTATTCCCTGGCGGGTCCGGTAAATTTGTCCCGTTTAGCGGCCATTATCGACATGGTGCCACGTCAGGATCTGCTTTTCCCGTCCTTCGTTCCCGGACTTCCCAAAACCTGCTCACGACCGGAAAACATTTTCGCCCAGCTGCGCGACGCGCCTATTTTACTGCACCATCCCTATCAAAGTTTCAACCCGGTCCTGGACTTTGTGCGTCAGGCGGCCAATGATCCCCAGGTCATCGGCATCAAGCAGACCCTGTACCGCACCACGCCCGATTCCTCACTCATTGATGCCTTGATTGACGCGGCCTTGGCGGGCAAGCAGGTGACCGCTGTGGTCGAGCTCAAGGCGCGTTTTGATGAAGCCAACAACATCCACATGGCTGAACGCCTGGAAGAAGTCGGGGTGCAGGTGGTGTATGGAGTGGTCAACCATAAGGTCCACGCCAAGATGATTCTGGTATTGCGGCGCGAAGAAGAAGGCATCCGTCTATACGGGCATTTGGGGACCGGCAACTATCATCCCCGCAATGCTCGAATATATACAGATTTAAGTTTGCTGACCGCCGACCCCGATATTACCGCCGACATGAACGAATTGTTCATGCACATTACCGGCATGGGTAAGGTGCCGCAATTGCGCCGACTCCTGCAAAGTCCATTTACCCTTTTCGACGGACTCATCCGGGCCATTGAAGCGGAAACCCACAGAGGCAGCGAGGGGCGCATCCTGGCCAGGGTCAACGCGCTGGTAGAGCCGGAACTCATCCGCGCCCTGTACCGGGCCTCCCAGGCGGGTGTACAAATTGATCTGGTTGTGCGCGGGGCCTGTGCGCTGCGCCCCGGTATTCCTGGTGTTTCCGAAAATATCCGGGTGCGCTCCATTGTCGGCCGCTTTCTGGAACACAGCCGGGTGTATTACTTCGGCAATGGTCATCATCCCAAGTTATGGATTTCCAGTGCCGACTGGATGGGGCGTAATCTGTTCCGGCGCCTGGAAGTGGCGGTGCCCATTCTTGACCCCGATCTTCGCGCTCGCATCCTGGAAGAAACTCTGCAGCTTTATCTGCAGGATGATTGTAATGCCTGGCAGATGAACAGCGATGGCAGCTATACCAGCCTGCGTCAGGAGGCCAACGACAACTGTCACGCTGCCCAGGAAATTCTGCTCAAGCATTATGATCGCAGTAGCCATCATGCCTGAAAAGCGTCACCACAAATGATCCGAATCCTGGTCTTGAACAGCAAGGGCGGTGCGGGAAAAACCACCGTAGCCACCAACCTGTCCAGTCTGCTGGCCCTGCATGGTTCGGTACTCCTCGCCGATCTGGATCCCCAGCAGTCTTCGTTCAACTGGTCCCGGCGTCGCTCTCCCCAACTGCCCAAACTGCAGGTGCTGGAAGATGCCGAACGGGACTTCCGGGATTATCCGCTCAGTGATTATGTGGTGATGGATGCCCCGGCCGGCCTCAAAAAGAAGCGTCTGGAAGACATGCTGGGAGAAGTGGAAGTCCTGCTGGTGCCCATTGGGCCTTCAGTATTCGATCTGGACGCCAGCCAGTTGTTTCTCAAAAAACTGGAAGAAATCAAACGTTACCGCAAGGGTAAAGTACGGATGGGGGTCATTGCTAACCGCGTCAACGCCCGAACGCGGGGTGCCCAGCACCTGCAGACCGTGCTGACCGAATGGAACCTGCCGGTCGTGGCCACCTTGCGGGACAGTCAGATGTATGTACGCGCAGCCCAATCCGGGGCAGGCATTGCTGACCTGCGTTCGACAGAAAATCGTCAGGAATTACCGCAATGGGCACGGATATTACAGTTTGTGAGGGAGGATAGTGGTGGAAGAGGAACTTAAATTACAAATCATGGAGGACACTCCCGCTGTCTGGAAAAGTATTGTCGCTCATCCACTGCTCGCCATCACCAAAGCCCCTCCTCTTCAGCTCCATGCCTTTTATTTTGACAGTCGGGATAACGCCTTGCAGCGCGCGCGCCTAGCTTATCGAATCCGCCGCGAAGACGATGCCTGGGTAGCCACCCTCAAGGCCAGTGGTCAGTCAGCGGGAGGGCTGCACCAACGCCCGGAATGGAATGTGCCGGTGGATAGCAATACTCCCGATCTCAGCGTTTTTCAGAACAGCGAGGCAGCCGCCTTGCTGGCGCCCTATCTGGAACTATCCCTGCAGGTGATTCTGGAAACGCGCTTTGAACGCAATGAAAGCCGCGTCACCCACAATGGCAGCGAAATCATTGTAGCGCTGGATCGTGGCGAAATTCTCGCCCGGGGGCAGCGCGAACCCATCCGCGAAGTGGAACTGGAACTGGCCCAGGGGGATGCGGCAGCGGTGCTCGAAATGGGGGCGGCACTTTGCCGGGATCTGCCGTTGATTCCTGACCAGGAAAGCAAACTCTTTCGTGGATTGCGCCTTGCCGGACTGCTCCCCGAAGAAAAACCACGCGATAATGCCCTCCCCCTGCGGCGTCGGGAAAATGCCGGAGCCGCTTTCAGCCAAATGTTCATCTGGCAGCTCCAGCAGATCATTCATGACACCCGCAAATATTGGGCCAAACCCGATGCCGAGAATTTTCACGAATTGCGCAAAAGCGTGCGCAGTTTCCGGGCCAACCTGCGTTTCTGTCGGGCTCTGGATTCCGCCGACCCTCTGCAAGCCTTCCGCATACCCCTTCAGGAGTGGTTTCATCAGCAAAACCTGCAACGCGATTATGAAGCTTTGCTGAGTTATTGGACAGAAATTGCTGCCATCCTGGAACTGGAGCCCGCTCATCTGCAGGATGTATTGAAAGGGCAAATCCCCAAAGCATCAGGACAGTTGCCACAGTTAGTGGCCATCCTATTGAGCATCTGGGCGCAGTTAATCCGTCAGCCGCTGCATCAGGATGTAACCCTGCAGGATTTCAGCGAGGCGCAACTCCAGCGGGAATACCGCAAACTCATGGTGGCTGGCAAGCTATTGGCCGAGCACCCGGAGGCTCTGCATCCCCTGCGCATTCGCATCAAGAATTTCCGTTATGTGCTGATGACCCTGGCACCCTTGTGGCCGGGCAAGGACAGCAAGGCGCTGCTGAAATTACTGGCCACCCTGCAAGGCATCGCCGGTGAAATCCACGATGCCGACATAGCCGGTCAATACCTGAAACCATTGGCCAGCCAGCGTAAATCAGGCGTCGCCTTTCAGGCCGGCGCACTACTGGGCTTTCTGCTGGGACGCGAGGCACGACTCCGCAAAAAATTTCACAAATTCTGGTTACGCCTGGAATCCACTGCCCGGCCCTGGGATATTTGACCAGGGTATTTGGTCATTGCGGAAGTATCCATTTTAAGCACCACTCGGATATGCACGCTGGATGACTTCGGCCAGGTCCCGGGACAGATGGGGCTTGGCGGCCAGCAGTTGCAAGGCTTGAATCATGGCTTTCTGGCGGACCTCGTCATAGCGCTGCCAGCGACTGAGAGGCGTGGCCAGGCGTGCAGCAGTCTGAGGATTGATATCATCCAGGCGGCGGATCTGCTCAGCAAAAAAAGCATAACCGGAACCATCGGCGGCATGAAAAACCGTGTGATTCACGGTAAAAGCCCCCAGCACGGCACGTACCCGATTGGGCACCTTCCAGTCAAAGGCCGAATGTACCAACAGGTGCTGGACATGGCGCAGGGCATCAGCACGGGGGGCCATGGCCTGAATCGCAAACCACTTGTCGATCACCAGCGGATAATCCTGCCATTTCTGATAAAAATCCATCAGGATATCTTCGGCATCATGGAGGGGATGCTGGACCAGCAACTGGAATGCCGCCAGGCGATCGGTCATGTTATCCGCCTGCACATATTGCTGCCGGGCATGCAGGGTCATATCGTCTTCACGATGGCGATCACTGTACACCAGATAACTCAGGGCCATATTGCGCAGGCGACGACGGCCGATAGACAGTCCATCCCGCGCATACGCTCCGGCCAGATCATGGTACAGATTCAACCATGTGCCGTGAAAATGATGGCCAATATGGCTGAGCAGAGCATCCCGTGCCTGATGAATGGCATCCACGGCAATAACCGCCATTTGTTCACCCACATAATCTTCACTGGGTAAAGACAACAATTCGGCCCGGAAAGCCGGGTCCATAGTGCCATCCTGTAAGGTGGAGGCCAAAGCCCGTTCCAGTGCATCCGGCAAGTGCTGTACCGTTCCCGGATTCTGTGCACCGGCCAGGAGGGCTTGCAGGGCCAGTTCCTGGATACTTTCCCAGCGATTGAAGGGGTCATCATCCACACAGGCCAGAAAACTGCGGGACTGTTCGTCCAGTGGATTTTCCAGCCGCACCGGCGCGGAAAAACCCCGTAACAATGAAGGTATCACCGGATCGGGTTGTTCAGTAAACGTCCAGCTTTGGGTGGCTTCTTCCAGGACCAAAACCTTCTCGCGGTCGCCACGGCTATCCAGTGCGGTTTTTTCGCCCTGAGTATTGATCAGGGCCATGCGCACGGGAATGGGTACCGGCTCTTTATGCGCTTGCCCCGGGGTGGCCGGCGTACTTTGCGACAGGGTCAAAGTATAGGTATGGGCCTTGGGATCATAGACGCCCTGGGCTTTGACCAGCGGCGTACCGGCCTGGGCATACCAGGTACGGAAGCGCGACAGGTCCGTGTGGTTGGCATCTTCCAGAGCCTCCACAAAATCCTCAATGGTCACTGCATGCCCGTCGTGTCGTTCAAAATAGAGATCGGTACCGCGCCGAAAACCTTCCTTACCCAACAAGGTATGCAGCATGCGCACCAATTCCGCCCCTTTTTCATAAACCGTGGCGGTGTAGAAATTATTGATTTCCGAGTAGGCATCGGGACGCACCGGATGGGCCAGGGGACCGGCATCTTCCGGAAACTGAGCGGCACGCAGGCGGCGCACATCGCCAATCCGCTGTACTCCCCGGGAATTCATGTCAGCGCTGAATTCCTGATCGCGAAACACTGTCAAGCCTTCTTTTAGACTGAGTTGAAACCAGTCGCGCAGGGTCACCCGGTTGCCTGTCCAGTTGTGGAAGTATTCATGGGCAATGACCGACTCAATGCCTTGATAATCGGTATCCGTAGCCGTTTCAGGACTGGCCAGTACATATTTGGAATTGAATATGTTGAGCCCCTTGTTTTCCATGGCCCCCATGTTGAAGCTGTCGGTCGCCACAATCATGTAGCGATCCAGATCATATTCGCGTCCATAAACTTTTTCATCCCAGCGCATGGCCCGCTTCAGACTTTCCATAGCCTGGCTGCAGGCCCCCAAATCCCGTTCAGCCACATAAATTTCCAGGGCCACCTGCCGTCCGGATTGCGTGGTAAAGGTATCACGCATGGCGGCCAGATCACCGCCCACCATGGCGAACAAATAAGCTGGCTTGGGATAAGGGTCTTCCCAGCGGGCCCAATGAAAACCCTGGGCATCTTCTCCCTGGGCCACACAATTACCATTGGCCAGCAAGACCGGACAGGTATCCTGTGGCCCGTGCAGGGTAACCGTAAATTTAGCCAGACAATCCGGGCGATCCTGATAATAGGTAATACGCCGAAACCCCTCTGCCTCGCATTGGGTCAGAAACTGCCCCCCGGCATGGTATAAACCTGATAGCGCCGAATTGGCGGCTGGATGAATGCGTACCCGGGTTTCCAGCACAAAATCCGCCTCCGGATTCAGGAGAGTCAGCCCTGCCCCATCCAAAACATAACTGTTTTCAGACAACAACTGCCCATCACGGCGAATCTCCAGCAACTCCAGTCCTTCGCCATCCAGATGAATCTCCTTGACTGGCTCCGGGCTCTCCCGCAGAAAATGCAAACGCGCTGACACCTCGGTATTTTCGGGATCCAGATGTACATCCAGGGCGATCTCGGTAATCCGGTATGCCAATGGCTGATAATCGCCCCGATGAATCAGCGGAGTAGTTTCTGAGTTGATCATCATTGACAGGCTCCATTTTCCAAGCTACCAATATGCTGCACAAAATCCCCCAGGCTTGAACTATCCAGGCCGTGGGCCAGAACAGCCTGATGCTGGGCATTACAATAAATCAGGGTAGGCGTAGCAACCTCGCCGCTGTCGCTGAGCAGCTTGGTATTGTTTTCTACTGCCGCCAAAGTGGCCTGGTCAGGATGCTGCGCGGGCGCAATGCCGCCCTCTTCCGTGGCCTCGTCAAAGCCCTTTTCATTGGCCGCCATGGCCGCAGCCGGGTCACTGGCCCCCAGAATCGCAGCAGCTTTACCGGCACTGCTGGGCTTCAGGAAAGCCACCACCACATAGCGGACCCGCAGTTTACCCGCTGCAATGAGGGGCTGAGCTTCTTCATAAAACTTGTGACAGTAAATGCAGTTAGGATCCACAAAGGCGGTAATTTCCGGTCCTTTGCTGCCCAGCACAAAACTGTCGGCATGGGCGGCTTTTTCGGCCAGCGTGGCGGCTGTGGCCGGCTTGGGGATGAGTCCCAGCTTGATCATATCGGCATGGGCGGCATCCTGACCCTGCCGGTTCAGCACGGGGCCGGCCACCAGATACTGACCATCACCGGTGGCATAGGCAATGGTGGGATGTCCTTCCATGGAAACCTCAATGCCTGTCAACCCCCCGGGGCCGGGAAACACTTTCTCAGCGCTGGCCTGACCGTGGGTAACCTCATTGAGCAGCTGTTTGGCCCCCTGCAGGCTCAGAATCTGGCTCGTGGCAGTGTCGGGACTGATAGCAAAACGCTCAATGACCGCCCCGGTCAAACCGCCAATAATCAACAGCCCCACCGCCAGCGCAATCGAAGATTTATCCATGAATGAAAGGGATCCTGTGTGTTCCGTGAGTAATAACCTGTGATTGTAAACCGCTGTAAACGCCAAGGCCAGCACAGCGACCGCCGCCAGGAGAAAGTCGGCACCAGTCAGATGCCGCTTGGGTATTTGCGAGAAATGGTTTTAGAGATTCTGGCCCAGGCGCAGCAGCCCCACCACCTTGCCCTCGACCTGCAGCTCGTCGCGGGTCAAATCAACGGTGATGGGAGAAAAATCGGGATTTTCGGGCAAGAGCCGGACTTGCGTGCCGTCGCGCTGCCAGCGTTTGACGGTGACTTCGCCATTCACCCGCACCACCACCATCTGGCCATTTTGCGGAGTAAATCCCGGCTCCTGGCGCACCGCCAGAATATCCCCATCGAGAATACCGGCATCGCGCATACTCATGCCCAGCACCCGTAACAAATAATCCGCTCCCGGCGCAAACAGGCCGGGGTCCACCGGCAATTGCCCCTCGCGGAACTCTTCGGCAAGCATCGGATAACCCGCCGCCACCCGCCCCACTAAAGGCAAGCCCCGGGAGGACAGATAGCCGCTTTCCGTTCCGTCATCGACCAGACGAATACCCCGTGCCGTACCCTGCTGCAGCTCCAGATAGCCCTTGCGGGCCAAGATACGCAGATGGGTTTCGGCGGCATTGGGAGAACGAAAGGCAAAGGCTTTCATCAATTCCGCCCGGGTGGGCGGCAGGTTATCTTCTGCTACCCGGCTGCGAATCCAGGCAAGAATTTCCGCCTGTCGCGGGGTCAGTGCATTCACGATTTGTCTCCGCAATAATTCCGAATTATCATCTATCTGTATTTTTATACAGCTTTCGACAAAATGCAAGATTTTTCAGTGAAAACCCTCTTGAGATAAAGCTCAGGTTTTTCCTAAACAGCGCACAGAACCGGACACTTCCACAGACATGGCGGACTCGCCCGGTGCGCTCGCTACCGGCGCCTGCACCGCCATCATCAGTGGCACCGGTCCAGGAGTAACGCGGGGTGCCGAAATACGCACGGTATCCAGGACACTCTGGTTATACCCAAAATCCTTGCAATAATTGCTGGCACGTTCTCTGAATCGCGTAATGGCCTGCTTGGCGGCTTGCGCTTCGGCCGCCTGCCGCACGCTTTCACTGGGTTCGGCACGCATGGAAATCAACTCCAGACGGGACTGCAATTTACCGAGAACATGATCGAGCTGCGACGACTGGGGACCGCGAACCTGCAATAGCTGTTTTACCGTCCAGCCCGAGGGTTTACCATCCACATAATCGCGCTGGGAATAATAATTCAGGGTTTGTGCCTGTAAGCCTTTTTCAGCGCTCAGCTGCTGCAAAGCCCAATGCATTTTGGCGTTGACCTGTTGCGCCAAATCCGCCGCATCTGCTCCGCTGGCACTGGCTTGCATTTGCGCCAGCATCACCGTATTAGCCACATGGTATGATTGCTGTACTCCCAGTTGAATCAATTGTGTCCCCGTATCTGCTGAAGCCAGCAGTGAAAAAGGTAACA
Source organism: Acidithiobacillus sp. TH-A117 (assembly GCF_057473465.1). Taxonomy (NCBI): domain Bacteria; kingdom Pseudomonadati; phylum Pseudomonadota; class Acidithiobacillia; order Acidithiobacillales; family Acidithiobacillaceae; genus Acidithiobacillus; species Acidithiobacillus sp. TH-A117. The sequence goes on along the minus strand of NZ_JBYCKQ010000022.1, from coordinate 172,081 downwards.
ACATCCAGAGTGATAATTTCATGCGTTGCTTCATGTTTTCCTCGCTCATTCATGTACCCAGACGAAAAATATCAAGAATCCGATCACGCCGCAGCCAGTGCGCGCAAAACATGCCTACATGACCTATCCAGTAAGCCCATACCAGATAGAGCAAGGCTTTGTGCAATGGAATCACATTCAACAACACTGCTCCCGGTGGCGTGCCGCCCTGGGGCAGGAAAAAGAAAATAACGGTCCCTGTCAACGCCATCCAGCTGATCAAAAGCAAACCCAGTCCATGTATCAGAGCTGCCAATCCGGGAGCAGGCCCCGGAGGGCGGAGGCGACCATGATACAACGCCCGCAGATCATCCCAAACGGGCTGCCATGGTCCTCGCCATGGGAAAAATTGCTGACGCATCCGGGCAGAAGTGGCTATCCAGAGCCACTGCCAGAGCAGAAATAGCGCCGTTGTCAAACCTACCCAGGCATGAAAACTGAACAGCAGCTGGGTGAAGCTGGCATAATCCGCATGTTGCCAGTCGGGTGTCATCCATAGAGAACTCAGTAATTGCAAAGTTACCCCGATGGCTATTCCCGCATGCAGCCAACGCGCTTCCTGCGGCCACAGATTTTGCTGTTTTGCTGCAGAATCGTTGTCGTTCATCCATCCTTCCCAGATTACATGAGTGCATATGACGGCTTAAACTACCTGACTTCAAGCGAGTATTCGAGAGTTCTTTCACGGCAAAATGAAGATTTCCTAGGCATCCTTGAATCAGAATCCGAAATCCTAATAAGCAAACCGCCAGAATATCAGCAATGCGCTTGTCCAGAAGGGTTTCCTTGACTATCTTTTATTCAGAGTCCGCACTCGGATTTGTGGGGGAAAATTCCATGACTGGAAAATACATTCGTTTTTTCAAGGAAATACACATCGAAGACGTTCCCCTGGTGGGAGGCAAAAATGCGTCGCTGGGGGAAATGTACCGGGAGCTTACTCCCCAGGGAGTCCGGGTTCCCAACGGCTTTGCCATTACCGGCGAAGCCTACCGTTATCTGCTGGATCAGGCGGAGGCCTGGCCTGCCCTGCACCGGGCGCTGGATGATCTCGATCCCGATGACGTGCGCGATCTTGCCCGACGCGGCGCCAAAGCCCGGGAAATTGTCTATAGCGCGCCACTTCCCCAGGATCTGCAAAATGAAATCCTTGAAGCCTACGGGCAATTGCGTCAGGAATACGGAGACAGCCTGTCACTCGCGGTGCGCTCATCCGCCACGGCTGAAGATTTGCCCACGGCCAGCTTTGCCGGACAACAGGATACCTATCTGAATATTTCCGGGGAGGCTGCCCTGCTGGATGCCTGTCGACGCTGTTTTGCCAGCCTCTTTACAGATCGGGCCATTCATTACCGCGTCGATCAGGGCTTTGATCATTTCAAGGTAGCCTTGTCCATTGTCATCATGAAAATGGTGCGTTCCGATCTAGCCACCAGTGGCGTCATGTTTTCCCTGGACACGGAAACCGGTTTTCGGGACGCCGTATTCATCACCGCGTCCTGGGGGCTGGGAGAAAACGTGGTACAGGGCACCGTCAATCCCGATGAATATTATGTATTCAAGCCCGCCTTCAAGCAGGGCAAAAAAGCGGTGCTGCGCCGGGTGTTGGGCAGCAAGAAAATCAAGATGGTGTATACCGAAGGGGATACCCGCCACGGCACCCGTAACGTACCCACCCATCGCGAGGAACAGGAACGCTTCTGCTTGAATGATGCGGATATTTTCGTCCTGGCTGACTACGCCATCAAGATTGAAAATCACTACAGCCAGAAAATAGGCGAAAGCCGGCCCATGGATATGGAATGGGCCAAAGATGGTCTGGATGGATCCATCTATATGGTCCAGGCCCGCCCGGAAACCGTCGCCTCTCAGAAAAAAGGGCAGATACTGGAAACCTATATACTCGACAAACAGGGAGAACGACTGGGCAGTGGTCGAGCTGTGGGCAGCAAGATTGCCTCGGGACCGGTTCGGATTATCCGGGATATTCAACATCTGGGTGAATTTCGTCCCGGGGAAATTCTGGTGGCCGACACCACCACTCCGGATTGGGAACCCGTCATGAAACATGCCGCTGCCGTCATTACCAATCGGGGGGGACGCACCTGCCACGCCGCCATTATCGCGCGTGAATTGGGCATACCTGCCGTTGTCGGTGCGGAAACAGCGACGGAAATATTGCATGATGGGGATGCCGTCACGGTTTCCTGTGCTGAAGGCGATCTAGGGATGATTTATGCCGGACGCCTGCCTTTTACCGTGCAGCATACGGATCTTGCCGTTCTGCCCCGGCCTAAAACCAAGATCATGATCAATCTCGGTAATCCGGAAATTGCTTTCCAGACCGCCAATCTGCCCAATGATGGTATTGGCCTGGCGCGCATGGAATTCATCATCAGCAATACCATCAAAGCCCACCCCATGGCGCTTCTATATCCCGAAAAAGTGCAAGATCATCAAACCCGTCAGACTCTGGCCAAATTAACCCGAGGCTATGATCAGGCTCAGGATTTTTTTGTGGAAAGACTGTCTGAAGGGGTAGGCACTCTGGCAGCCGCTTTTTACCCCAAACCGGTGGTTGTGCGTATGTCCGATTTCAAAAGTAACGAATATGCTGCGCTGCTAGGCGGCCGTTATTTCGAGCCCGATGAGGCCAACCCCATGCTCGGCTTCAGAGGTGCTTCCCGCTACGCCCATCCCGCTTACAAGGAAGGCTTTCATCTGGAATGTCTGGCCATGAAAAGGGTGCGCGAAACCATGGGTCTGGATAATGTCATTATCATGCTGCCCTTCGTCAGACGTGTTCAGGAGGCTGATGCCGTGCTGGCGCAGATGGCCGAATTTGGTTTGCAACGGGGTGAAAATGGTCTGAAAATTTATGCCATGTGTGAAGTCCCTAATAATGTGCTGTTAATTGACGCTTTCGCCCAGCGCTTTGATGGTTTTTCCATTGGCAGCAATGATCTGACCCAGCTCACTCTCGGCGTCGATCGGGATTCAGAAATAGTCGCTTTTGATTATGACGAACGTGATGAGGGCGTCAAAACCCTGATTCGTCTGGCAGTAGAGGGCTGTGCCCGCAACGGTATCCATTCCGGACTCTGTGGTCAGGCACCCTCGGACTATCCAGAAATGGCAGAATTTCTGGTGGACATCGGCATCCAATCCATGAGCCTCAATCCCGATACCGTCATCAAAACCACCCTGCACGTACTGGAACTGGAAAAGCGAGGAACGCATTGAATATTCAACCGGTATTACTGGTGATTTTTGACGGGTTCGGCCTGAATCCCAATCGCGCCTACAATGGCTGGGCGCAGGCCCATACCCCGCAGCTCGATCATTATTTTGCCAGCTTTCCCCACACCGCCCTGCAGGCCTCCGGGCGGGCCGTGGGTTTGCCTGACGGTCAGTTCGGTAACTCCGAAGTCGGTCATTTGACACTCGGTTCCGGGCGCATATTGCTCCAGGATATAGTCCGCATATCCGCCAGTTTGAGCGATGGCAGCTTCTCTCAAATTCCAGCCTGGCAAAATACGCTCAAGGGGACCAAGCGCCTGCACCTGGTCGGCATGGTCTCTGACGGCGGCGTGCATTCCCATATTGCCCATTTGCTGGAGATTCTGCCTCTGGTGGTCGAGGCTGGTGTGGAACCCATCATCCACATGATCACCGATGGCCGGGATACCGCCCCGCAATGTGCCGACCAGTTCACAGGGGTTCTGGAAAAGCGCTTACATGCATTGGGCAAGGGCCAAATTGCGACAATCTGTGGCCGCTATACCGCCATGGATCGCGCCAATCACTGGGAACGTACCCGACAAGCCTGGGCCGCCCTGCTCAAGGGTGAAGGCCTGCAGGCCAGCAGCGCCGTAGCAGCGATCCATGCCGCCTGGCAGCGTGGAGAGGGCGACGAATTCATCCAACCGACCATCATTGGCAATCCCCGGGAAAACCGTATTGGTGAGCATGAACCCGTGTTTTTTTTCAACTTCCGCTCGGATCGCATGCGGCAACTGAGCGCGGCCATTGCCATGCCGGAGTTTACCTATTTTGACCGGGGAGCAGAAAAAGCCCGAAACGCCCTGTGCATGACTTCTTATAATGATGAGTATCCCTTTCCAGTGCTTTTCCCGCCGGAAATTCCCCATAAAGTGCTGGCGGAAGTCATCAGTGATGCCGGGTTACGGCAGTTTCATTGTGCAGAAACTGAAAAATATGCCCATGTGACCTATTTTTTCAACGGCGGGCGGGAGGAACCATTTCCCGGAGAAGATCGGGAGATCATTCCTTCACCCCAGGTCGCCACTTATGATCTTCAGCCGGAAATGAGCGCCCCCCAAGTGGCCGACCGGATTATCGCCGCCCTTGAAAGTCAGCAGTATCATTTTGTCATCGTCAACTTTGCCAATGGCGACATGGTCGGCCATACTGCCAAAATCCCAGCCATTCTCCGCGCTGTGGAAACGCTGGATCTGCAATTTCATCGGGTTGTCCAGGTCGCCCGGCAACGGGGCTTCAAAATTATCCTCACGGCCGATCACGGCAATTGTGATGAAATGGTTGATCCCCTCAGCGGCGAGCCCCATACCCAGCACACGGTCTATCCGGTACCCATGCTGCTGATGGGCCACGAGGGTGCCAGATTGGGTATCGGCCGTGGCACAGCCGATATTGCCCCCACCATTCTTGATCTCATGGGAATTCCCCAACCCCCGCAAATGACCGGAAAAAGCCTGATCCTCAAGGATACTCTGTATTGAAAACAACGAATTCGGCAGGGAAAGTCCATACCGTTCACCCGGACCATGCCACCATGACCGGGATTCTCGACAATAGTCCGATGCTACCCCTGCATTACCGGATATGGGCTTTATCCACCGGAGGGACGCTACTGAGCGGGGTGTCCATGTTTTTACTGGGCGTCACCCTGCCCCTGGTCATACCCCGCTTTGCAATGCCGGCCAGCAGTGTCGGCATGGTGGCGGCAATGCTCATGGGCGGCACAGTGATCGGCGCCCTTCTTGGCGGTCATCTGGCAGATCGCTGGGGGCGCAAACCTATCATGATCGCTGACATGATCCTCTTGATTATAGCGGCCTCATTAGCGGCTTTTGCTCCCAACGCCACTATACTCACCCAGGCGGAACTGCTGCTGGGAATTGGTGTTGGCATGGATTTCCCGGTTGCCAGCAGCTATCTGGCCGAATTCATGCCCCAGGGCCGACGGGGACGCATGATGGCGGCATCCATTGCCATCCAGTCCGTCGGCATGCTGGCCGGTGCCGGTCTGGCTATTTTACTGTTACAGCATGCCCAATCTGGTGATGACACCTGGCGCTGGTTGCTGGCTGCCGAAATACTGGTGGTACTTCCCTACTTGGTTGGGCGACTGAGATTACCCGAGAGTGTACGCTGGTGTATGGGTCATGGGCGCAATACTGAAGCCGCGAAAATCCTGCTGCGCTTTGCACCGGATAAAAAAAGCCAATTGCAGCAGATAGCCCAAAACCTCGGCAGAAAACGGCATCATGTCGCGAAAATTCCACCCGGCCATCATCTTGGCCTGGCCACTTTATTTTCGCCGGAGTACCGTCGCCGCACCCTGCTGGTTACCCTGCCCTGGTTTTTTATGGATGTAGCCACCTATGGCATCGGTTTGTTCACAACCATCCTGCTCGGCAGCCTGCGGAGCAACCTGCCCGCATTAAGTTCTACACTGAGTCGGGATCTCGGTAATGCCCTGGACAGCGGGAAAGTGGACATCTTTCTTTTGCTGGGTTCCCTGCTGTCGCTCTGGGTTGTTCCCAAGCTGGGCCGCATCCACATGCAACTCATTGGTTTCGCCGGAATGATCCTTGGTATGGGGGTATTGCTGGACAGCGCTCTGCATAATCGGTGGGATCAGAACACCAACTATTACCTGATTCTGGCCGGATTCATGCTCTTCAACCTGTTCATGACCATGGGTCCCAATGCCACCACCTTCATTTTGCCCACGGAAATGTATCCTACCCAGGTCCGTGCTTTCGGCGCTGGATTTGCTGCAGCCGTCGCCAAAATCGGGGCGACCATCAGCGTTTTTCTGCTGCCCCTCATTCAGGCGCGCTGGGGGCTATCGGCCGTTTTGGCATTGATGATCCTGGTCAGTCTGCTCGGTCTGAGCATCACCTGGTTTTTCCGGGTGCAGGGTCACGGCAAAACCCTGGAAGAACATCATGGTCCAGCAGTTCCGCAATGACTGGACCTGTTCACCCGCAACTAATAGTTGCAGCCTGCGAATGAAAACTCAGAACAGACTGCGTGCGGCCTTGCTGACGCCTTCAGCGGACATGGGATGCTGGTCGGCAAAGCGGGCCAGATCATACGCGGTCATCCCTGCTGCCAGGGCGGTGCCAATCTGGCCGATGAGACTGCCAGCATCCAGACCGACAATCCAGCCACCCTTCAAACGCAGGGTATCCGGCTCGAAAAACAGGCGGATTTCACCTTCCCGCCGTTCCAGAATTTGTGCCCGCGCATCTTCCTTGAAAGAATATTGCGCTTCCAGCAGGGCTCCTGATCCGGCTTTGTCGGGAGTCAGGCCGATGTAAGCTGCTGCTGGCAAGGTGAACACCGTCGTCGGCACCTGGGTAAAATCGGCATAATCCGTGGGCACATTCCCGGCCAGGATATTGTGGGCGGCGACCAGAGACTGGCGCACTGCCGCATGGAATAGGGGCACGCGGCCATTGACGTCGCCCGCCGCGTAAATATGGGGATAGCGGGTCTGCAAGGCGGGACCGACGCCAATACCATGATGATCAAACTCGATACCGATGGATTCCGCACCTTCCGGTATCACTGGATGACGTCCCACCGCAAGGACGACCACGTCGGCTGACTGAGAGACTTCCCGGCCCTGGTCCCGCCATACGACCTGACGCCGTCCTGCTTGATCTGCTACCCGCTGTACTTCGACATCGGTATGGATTTGCAAGCCTGCCGGAAGCAAGGTCAGCAGCTGGTCAACCATAGCCGGATCCATTCCCGCCAGAATGCGTTCGCCTTTTTGCAGAAGGGTGACCCGGGTACCGAGGCGGGCAAAAAAAGTAGCCGTTTCCAGGCCAATGTAGCCTCCACCGATGATGACCATTTCATCGGGCAAGCGCTGCAAGGCAGGGCCTGGTTTGTAGAGATCATGGCTGGTGAGGCACAATTCCGCGCCGGGCAAGGACGGAACGAACACATCCGAACCACTGGCAATGAGAATATGCGCGGCCCGATAGGTTTCCGTCCCTTTATCACTGTCCACCGCTACTGTATGGGCATCGAGCAGACGGGCAACCCCTTTACATAAGCGAATGCGGGAGGTAGCCGCGAGTTCTTCGGCATGCTGGGCATAGCGCCGCGACTGAACGGCATCCTTGTGCTGCATCAAGGCGGCAAAATCGACGGCAATATGCCCTTGCAGGCCCAAAGACTGGAAACGCTGGACGTCATCATACAAGGCGACGGTCTCCCGCACGGCCTTTGAGGGCACACAGCCCTCATAAAGACAATTGCCACTCATCACCCCCTTGGGGTCCACCATGAGCACTTCATGTCCCGCTTTGGCCAATCGAAAGGCTGCGGGATAGGCAGCCCCGCCCGCACCAATACACAATAAATCCACTTCCTGCGTTGCCATTGTTGTCCCCCGTCTCTTCGCTTCTCTTCTGAAAAAGATAGCATCCATACGAAAACAAGATATTTTCTGTATCGTCTGGTCGGATCATCTACTGATCACAAGCTGTCTGCGGTGGATAAAGGTGGGTCAATCAGCCGTCACCATCCCTCATCTTGTGCTACCTTATATTAGAATGCTGTTGTCGCAATAGCTCAAGAACAAATTGGTAAGGGAGGCGAGCATGCCGTCGGTTGATGCGCAGGACTTCGAGAAAATCAGCCTGGATGAAAGTTTCAAGCAATTGGAAAGCAGCGAGCAGGGTTTAAGCAGTCAGGAAGCGCAAAACCGTTTTGCTCAGTTTGGCAGTAATTTGCTGGAAGAAAAGGAAACCCCGCTGTGGCGGCGACTGATCTCTTACTTCTGGGCACCCATTCCCTGGATGATCGAGGCTGCCGCCATCCTTTCGGCCATCAATGGCGACTGGAAAAGCTTTTTTGTGATTTTCGCCATGCTGCTCATCAACGGCGGCATTGGTTTCTGGGAGGAAAAGGGCGCCAACGATGCCCTCAAGGCCCTGAAAAACCAGCTTGCCCTCAAAACCGGGTACTCCGTGACCAGAACTGGCAGAATCTGGATGCCGCACAACTGGTGCCGGGTGATGTGGTTCGACTGCGTTTGGGTGACATTTTACCCGCCGACATCAAATTGTTTTCGGGAGACTATCTCTCGGTGGACCAGTCAGCCCTGACCGGAGAATCCCTGCCGGTCAGCAAAAAACCCGGGGACGTCGTATATTCGGGAACCATCGCCAAACAGGGAGAAATGCTGGGGGTGGTCTATGCCACCGGTTCGCGGACCTTTTTTGGCCGCACTGCCAGCCTGGTCCAGAAAGCCGCTCCCGTTTCCCACTTTCAGAAAGCCGTGCTGGGCATTGGCAATTTTCTGATCATCCTGGCCCTTTGCCTTTCAGCCCTGCTCATCATCGTGGAACTGGCGCGGGGACTGCCGTTTTTGACGCTCATTGCCTTTGTCCTGGTGGTGGTGGTGGCCTCCATTCCGGTGGCCATGCCGGCGGTGTTGTCGGTGACCATGGCCCTGGGGGCTCTGGCCCTGTCGCGGATGAAGGCCATCGTTTCCCGCCTGACCTCCATCGAGGAAATGGCGGGTGTGGACATTCTCTGTTCCGATAAAACAGGCACCCTCACCCAGAACAAGATCAGCCTGGGAGAAATGACCCTCTTTACCGCCAAGAATGAGCAGGAACTCATTCTGGCAGCAGCCCTGGCCAGCAAGGCCGAAGATGCCGACGCCATCGATAACGCGGTGCTCGCCGGGCTCACAGATTCGGAGAAGGTCCTGGCGCCATTTCATCTGGACAAGTTCATTCCCTTCGATCCCGTTGCCAAACGTACCGAAGGGCAGATTCACGGCGGCGATGGACAGAAATTCCGGGTGAGCAAAGGAGCACCCCAGATCCTCATGGATATGGCCAAGCTGGCAGGTGAGGAACGCAGCAAGGCGGAAAAAGTGGTGGAAGATGCGGCGACCAAAGGCTATCGCACCCTGGGGGTGGTTCGCTCCGATGATGACGGGCAAAGCTGGCAGTTTCTCGGCATCCTGGCGCTGCTCGATCCACCCCGGGTGGACTCCAGGGAAACCATCATCGAAGCTCAGAATCATGGTATCGAGGTCAAGATGGTCACCGGCGATCATCAGGCCATCGCCAGTGAAATTGCCGGGCAACTGCACCTGGGTACGCATATTCTGACCGTGGATGAGCGCTTGTCGCAATTCGCCAACGGGGGCGCTCTGCCTGCAGATCTCGCGGATGAAATCGAACATTCAGATGGATTCGCCCAGGTTTTTCCCGAGCACAAATACGCTATCGTCAAAATCCTCCAGCAGCGCGGTCATATCGTCGCCATGACCGGCGACGGAGTCAATGACGCCCCGGCTCTCAAGCAGGCCGATGTGGGGATTGCCGTGTCCGGCGCTACTGACGCGGCCCGGGGTGCGGCGGCGCTGATCCTGACGGCCCCCGGCCTGAATGTGATCGTCAAGGCCGTGGAAGAGGCGCGGCGGATTTTCGAGCGGATGACCAGTTATACGATTTATCGTATCGCCATGACCCTGGACATCCTGTTTTTTGTAGTCGTCGCCATGCTGATTTTCAATGACTATCCCCTGACTGCCATTATGGTCGTGCTGCTCTCTCTGCTCGACGACATTCCCATCATGACTATCGCCTGGGATAACACCATCGTGCAGAAAGCCCCGGTCCATTGGGAAATGCCCCGGGTGCTGGCCCTGTCATCGGCCATGGGCGCACTGGCTTTTGGAGGCACTTTTTTTCTTTATATGCTCACGCGCTTTGTTTTTGATATTCCCTTGCTCGAAGCCCAGAGCATCATGTTCCTGCAGCTCATTGCCGGAGGGCATCTCATGCTCTTCCTGACCCGGGTGCGGGGACCCTTCTGGCGGCCGCCCTTCCCGGCCCCCATCCTGTTGCTGGCCATTTTGGGTACTCAAGTCGTCGGCATCGCCATTGTGGCTTTTGGCTGGCTGATGCCCGCCCTGCCCTGGACCATCATTGCTCTGGTCTGGGCCTACAACATCGTCTGGATGGTACTGGCAGACTTCGCCAAGCTCGGCATTCACCGCCTGATGGACAACGAGGCGAAACATCAAAGCCGTTTCTTGAAGACTCTCAACCAGTCCCTGCAACCGGCTCTGGCCGGGATTGAGAAGGAAGACGCAGCCATGCATCGGGGCATCCGGCAAGCTTTCGCCCGCCTGATCCCCGGCAAGGAGAAGGACTCACAGAAATAACGCTGCAAAAATGGAGCCTTGGATGATCAGGAGAAAGTTATGAAGGCAACAGATCGCATCACCGAAGTCCGGCAGTTGATGGAAAGTCTCAAGCAGGATTATCCTTCAGAAATCAATTCGTTTCTGGGTTTCATGGAAAAGGCCGAAGGTAATCCGGCACTGGGCTCAGCCCAGAAAGAGTTGATCAATGTGGCCCTGTCGGTGGCCGCCCAATGTGAGTGGTGCATCGCCCTGCACGTCAAAAATGCCGTCGAAGCCGGCGCCAGTCGCGACGAAATCATGAGTGCCGGCTTCATGGCCGTCATCATGCATGGCGGCCCGGCGCTCATGTATCTGGTGCCGCTGAGCAAGGCCCTGGACGAGTTCCTGCCGGAGGCCCAGCATGGATAGGTTGCAAATGACCCAGATGCTCCGCGACATGCTGCGCGCCCGATCCTTTGAGGAAGCGGCGGCCCAGGGCTATGCCCAAGGGAAGGTCGCGGGTTTTCTGCACCTCTATCCGGGTGAGGAAGCAGTGGCAGTGGGCGTACTTCATGCCGCCGAGCCCGGCGATTACGTGGTCAGCACCTACCGGGAGCACGTCCATGCCCTGGTGCGCGGCATCCCAGCCCGGGAAATCATGGCCGAGCTGCATGGAAAAAAAACTGGCATCTGCAAAGGCATGGGTGGCTCCATGCATCTTTTCGATGCCAGCCGCCGCTTTCTGGGTGGCTATGCCATTGTCGGGGAAACCTATCCCATCGCCCTGGGAGCCGCCTATGCGGTGGCCTATCGCCGCCTGCCCGAAGCCGTGATCTGCTTTTTTGGGGATGGCGCGGTCAACCAGGGGACTTTTCACGAATCCCTCAACATGGCGGCGCTCTGGAAGTTACCCATTCTTTTTGTTTGCGAAAACAATCACTACCAGATCGGTACGGAAATCCACCGGCACTCGGCCATCACCGAAGTCTATAAACGGGCCTGCGGGTACGGGATTCCGGCCGAAAAGGTCGATGGCATGGATGTGCTGAGCGTCCATGCCGCCGCCCAGAAGGCCCTGGAACGGGTGCGCAGTGGCGACGGGCCGCAGTTTCTGGAACTGGAGACTTATCGCTACCGTGGCCACTCCATGGCTGATCCCGGCAGTTATCGTCCCAGTGTCGAGCTGGACGCCTATCGGGCCAATGATCCCATTGCCGCCGCCATTCACGAAGCCGAAAGCGGCTACCCCAGCCCCGCAGCCATGGCGGCGGCAGGCCCCGACTGCATCACCCTCTTCACCGACCATTGCTGCCGGGAAAAGCATCTGGATGAAACGGGCATCGAGCGCATGCGTCAGGAAGTCCAGACCGAAATCGACGCCGCCGTCCGCTTTGCCGAAGCCAGCGAGGAACCTGACATGGAGACAGCCTGGTCCATTCTGCACGCCAACCGGCGCTATGAAAGCCTGATGGAGAGTCCAGTATGAGTGAGGAAATCTATTACTGGCAGGCCCTGAATCGTGCGTTGGACGCAGAAATGGCGGCGGATGACAGCATCATCACCTTGGGGGAAGATGTCGGTTTGTATGGCGGCACCTACCGGGTGACCGAGGGACTCATGGCCAAATATGGCGAATGGCGGGTGCGCGACACCCCTATTTCCGAAAACAGTTTCACCGGGCTGGGAGTGGGAGCGGCCATGCTGGGGCTGCGGCCCGTGGTGGAAATCATGACCATCAACTTCGCCCTCTTTGCCATCGACGCCATCATCAACATGGCTGCCAAGATTCCCTTCATGTCCGGCGGGCAGTTTCCCATGCCCCTGACCATCCGCATGCCCGGCGGCGTGGCCCGGCAATTGGGCGCCCAGCACTCACAGCGGCTGGAGCATACCTTGATGAACGTGCCCGGCCTGCGCATGGTGGTCCCCGCCACCCCCCAGGATGCCTATTGGCAACTGCGTCAAGCCATTCACAGCGACGACCCCATCATCTTTCTGGAACATGAACTGCTCTATTTCAGCAAAGGGGTGGTGGATGAAACGGCCGTGGCACCCCCCATTCATCAAGCCATGCTCCGCCGCACCGGGCGGGATATGACCTGCATTGCCTATTCGCGGATGGTCAATCTGGCTTTTGAGGCCGCTGAGCAACTGGCTAGCGAAGGCATCGAGATGACGGTCATCGATCTGCGCAGCCTTTCGCCCATCGACTGGGAAACATGCCTGCAGTCAGTACAGCAAACCCATCACTGCCTCATTGTCGAGGAAGACTGTCACTTTGCGGGGGCGGGGGCCGAACTGGCAGCCACCTTGCAGGAACGCTGTTTTTATTTTCTGGACAAGCCCATTCAGAGAGTCGCGGGCCTGGATATCCCGACCCCCTTCAATGGCAAGCTGGAAGCCGCCAGCATTCCACGCACGGAAGACATCATTGCGGCCGCCCGACGCCTCATCAGCAGCCCAGGAGATCAGTCATGAAAAACCCCATCACCATGCCGGTACTCTCCGATACCATGCAAACCGGGCGCCTGACCCGCTGGAACAAAGCCGAGGGGGATCCCGTTAAAAAGGGCGAGGCCATTGCCGAGGTGGAAACCGACAAGGCCATTCTCGATGTGGAGGCCTTCAGCGACGGTTATCTGGCTGGACCACTGGCCGAAACCAACACCGACATCCCAGTTCGCCAGGTCATTGGCTATATCCTGGATCAGCCGGCAGCGACAGAAAAAACCGGGGAAACCCTTTCACCACCAGCGACGGCCAATACGCCCCCGGCATCTGAGCAGCCCGCAGCAGGCGCAGCCAAAAGCCCGGCAAGCTCTGCTCCTGCCGACGATCAGGGCAGCGCTGTTTCTGTCCCGCCTCGATCGCCGACCTTGTCCCCCACTTCCGCATCCACCACCGCCCATGCCGCAGGAAATATATCACCTTACGCCCGCGCCCTGGCCGAGGATCTCGGCATCAAACTCCAGCAGATTTCTCCGGGACCCGACGGTCTGATTCATGCCAGTCAGGTACTGGCCGCCGCCTTGTCCGCGCCGGACGTGGATTTGCAGATGGGCCCGCCTTATCAACTGGAAAAACTCAGTTCCCTGCGTGCCGCCGTTGCCCGTAATATGACAGCCACCCTGCACACGCCGACATTTCTGATCAGCAGTCGTATCGCCCTGGAGAATTTTCAGAAAAATTGTAAATCCAAGGGACTGAGTTTTACCCTGGCAATGGGCAAGGCCTGCGCACTGACTGTCGCTGAAGATCCCTGGTTCAATCATGTCTGGACCAGTCAGGGACTGGCCAAGCGCCAGCGGGTTGATCTCGGTATTGCCGTAGACACGGGTGAAGGGCTGATTACACCGGTGCTGCGCGATGCGGCGAATCGCGCTCTGCCGGAACTGGCGGAGGATTGGCGTATTCTGCTGGGTAAAATCAAAAAGGGCCGGATTGCGCCCCAGGATTATCAGGGCGCCAGCTTTTACTTGTCCAATCTGGGTATTTTCCCGGAAATCGAACGCTTCAATGCCATCGTTCCCACCGGGGCGGCAGCTATTCTGGCGGTCGCCGCTGCTGGTCAGGACGGAAAAACAGACCTCACCCTGAGCTGCGATCATCGCGTCATTTTCGGCGCTGATGCAGCACGTTTTCTGCAGCGCCTGGGCAAACGTCTGGAGGAGCCATCTTGGCTGCAATAACCCGGATCCTGAGTATCAATAGTGGTTCTTCGTCCATCAAGTTTGCTTTCTTCGCCTTTAATGGCGCAGAGGAAAAGCAGTTGTTGAATGGTGCCGTGGAACGCATTGGGCAAAGCGCCGGAAGAATATGGCTGGATCAGGAAAACCGCCGCCTGCTGGATCGCCAGCAGGCCTTTCCTAGTCAGGCATCCGCCTTGCAGGCCATTGTCGGCATACTGGGTGAACTGGGAATGACCCATCCCGATGCCATTGGTCATCGTATTGTGTCGGGTGGCCCCTATCATCTGGCCCATATTCCCATCGACGCTCAGGTTCTGACCGATCTGAGTAACGCCCTGCCCTTTGCCCCCCTGCATTTACCGGCGGAAATAGCTGCCATAGAAGCTCTCCAGAAAATCTGGCCGGATAAAATGCAAGTGGCCTGTCTGGATACGGCCTTTCACCAGAGCCTGCCGGAGGTCGCGGCGCGGCTGCCGTTGCCGCGCAACCTCTGGCAGGAGGGCGTGCGCAAGTACGGTTTTCATGGCCTATCCTATGAGTATATCGTCAGTCAGCTGGCGGACGCCGGGAAGGCACCCAGCATCATCGCGCATCTCGGAAATGGCGCCAGCATGGCCGCCGTTGCTCACGGTCGCTGTCTGGATACCACCATGGGACTGACCCCTACCGGAGGGCTGATCATGGGCACCCGCAGCGGCGATCTGGATCCAGGTGTGTTGCTCTATCTGCTCGCTGAAAAAAATTACAACGCCTCACAACTGGAGCGCCTGCTCAATCATCTTTCCGGCCTGCTGGGCATTTCGGCCTGTAGTGGCGACATGCAAACCCTGCTGGCGCAACGCGACCAGAATCCCCTGGCAGCGGAGGCCATCGCCCAGTTTGCCTATAGCGCCCGCAAGCACATCGGCAGTCTCATGGCGGTACTGGGAGGGGTGCAACGCCTGATTTTTACCGGCGGTATCGGCGAACATGCGGCTGCTATCCGCTGGGCCATCTGCCGTCCGTTGGCGGGATTGGGATTTCAACTGGACCCCGTGGCCAATGCCGAAACATCGGTCGGGAAAACACGCAAGATCTCGACTCCGACAAGCTCTGTGGAGATTCTGGTCATGCCCACCGATGAGGATCTGATGATTGCCCGCCACACCCGGCGATTGCTGGACTCGCCCCATAATGCTTCTCTAACCCGGAGGAAGTCCTGATGTCTTATGCCCACTTTGATGATCTGCTGGCAGCCATAGCCCCACTGCCGGATATTCCCGTGGCCGTCGTCGATGCCACCGAGGCCCATGTCCTGCAAGGTGCCTGCGAAGCCAAGCAAAAAAGCATTGTCGAACCCATCCTGATTGGCGATGCCGACAAAATCCGCCAATTGCTGCTGCAATTGGGCGCGGATTCCGGCACTTGTCCCAACTTTCAGATTGTGTCGGCGGACAGTCCCGAAGCGGCTGCCGATATCGGCGTGGAGATGGTCCTGGCGGGCAAAGCCCAGGCCATCATGAAGGGTCACCTGCATAGTGACGCCTTCCTGCACCCCATTCTCGGCAAACTCCGTGCCGGAAAACGTCTTTCCCATATTTTTGTGACGGACATTGCCAGCTATCACAAACTGCTGCTGATTACCGACGCGGCCATCAATATTACCCCGGATTTGTTGACCAAAGCCGCCATCTTGCAAAATGCCATTGATCTCGCTCACATTCTCGATGTTTCCCGGCCCAAGGCCGCCATTCTTTCGGCCGTGGAGGTGGTCAATCCGGCCATTGTTTCGACCGTGGATGCCGCCTGTCTCTCGAAAATGGCGGAGCGAGGTCAAATTACCGATGCTCTGGTGGATGGCCCTCTGGCTTTCGACAATGCCATCTCCAGCGAATCGGCCCGAATCAAGGGTATCCACAGTGCCGTGGCCGGCGATGCCGACATCCTGGTGGTCCCGGATCTGGTGTCCGGCAACATTCTCGCCAAGGACCTGGAATATCTGGCGGGTGCGACCATGGCGGGTATTGTCATGGGAGCAAAAGTGCCGGTCATTCTCACTTCCCGGGCGGACCCCGCCCGCGCCCGTCTGGTATCGGCAGCACTGGCGGCCTTGATTCACTACCATCAGGCTGGAGCGCACCCGGCATGATCCCTGCAGAACACGATTGTCAGCCCATCGCCACCCTCACCCTCAATCCGGCGGTGGATATCGCCTATGAAGTCTCCCACCTAATCCCCGATCAAAAAAGTCATGCCCGAAACACCCGCTATGATCCCGGTGGCAATGGCGTCAATGTGGCGCGGGCTCTCAAGGAGTTACTGGTCTGCGCGCACAGTTGCTGCATCGTCGCTGGCAATATCGGCGACCTTCTCCAGAAACTGTTGCAACATCAGTTGGATAGCCCCCATTGTGTGCATGTTGAAGGGGAAACCCGGATCAATGCCACCATTTTGCAGGCTGATCCGCCGGTACAATTTGAGGTAACAGGTAGCGGACCGCTGGTTTCGGATTTAACCCTCAACACTATCCGGGAGAGTTTTCTGGGTCTTTGTCAGGGAGGATTCGGAGTGCTGACCGGCTCCGTACCTCCCGGGGTGCCCGATCATTTTTACGGCGACATGGTGGATCGGGTTCAGACCGCAGGAGGTAAGGCCATTGTCGATGCCCACGGCCCCCTCCTGCAGCTCGCCCTTCCCCATCAACCCTTTCTCATCAAACCCAACCGTTACGAACTGTCGTTGCTGCGGCAACGGGAGTTACCCGGCCTGGAAGATGTCGCGCTGGAAGCCCGGGCCATCCAGCGCGAAGGGGTGCAATATGTCTGCGTCTCTCTGGGCGGTGATGGCGCCTTGCTGGTGGCTCCTGAAGGCAGCTATCTGGCCAAGGCGCCATCTGTAGCGGTCAAATCCACAGTCGGTGCAGGGGACTCCATGGTCGCCGGTCTGATAGCCGCGTTAACGCGTGGGCAAAGCCCTGCCGAAGCTCTGCGTCTGGCGGTGGCCTGTGGCAGTGGCACCGCCGCGCAACCGGGTACACAAATATTTTCACACAGCATGGTGATCGACCTGCTCCAGCAAATCAATGTCAAGACGCTGGACATCTGAAAGGAGATGCAGAACATGACGGAAAGTAAGACAGATATTTTGATTATCGGTGGTGGTCCCGCAGGAATGATGACCGGCATCACCGCTGCCCAGTTTTCCCCTCATAAGAAGGTGCTGGTTCTGCGCCCCGAGACCGACGCCGTCATCCCCTGCGGGATTCCGTACATTTTCGGCACCCTGGGCGGGACCGAAGAAGATCTGGCCGGGCGGGCACCGCTCCTCGCGGCCGGGGGGAAAATCGAGATCGGCAAGGTGGCCGGCATCGACCGCAATGCCCGCAGCGCCACTCTGGAAAACGGTGATCTGATACATTGGGAGCGACTGGTCCTGGCCACGGGCGCGGAGAATTTCATCCCCCCGATTCCCGGCACCCAACTGGAAGGGGTGTTCAGCATTCACAAGGATTACGAATATCTGGATAAACTGTTCAATACCCTGATTCCGAAAATCAAAAAACTGGCCATCATCGGCGGCGGTTTCATCGGCGTCGAATTTGCCGACGAAATCCGCAAGCGCGGCATCGAGGTCCACATCGTCGAAATGCTGCCCCACCTCATGCAGGCCGCCTTTGATCTGGATGCCTGCACCGCCGTCGAAAAACAATTGGAAGCCCACGGCGTCCACATCCATACGGGCTGCAAGGTGGAAGCCCTCCTGGCCGGAGATGATCAGCGTGTCGCCCAGGTCCAAATTGCCGGGCAGAGCAACCTGGAGGTGGATGCAGTGCTCATCGCCATCGGTACCCGCCCGCAGGTGGACCTGGCCAAGGCCATGGGCCTGACCCTGAGTCGCTCCGGCGGCATCTGGGTAGATGCCTTCCAGCGCTCCCGGGAAGACCCCCACATTTTTGCGGTGGGAGACTGCGCCCACAAGCAGGATTTTTTTACCCGCAAAGCCAATCATGCCATGATTGCCTCACAAGCCGCCGCTGAAGGACGCATTGCCGGCATGAACCTCTATGGTCTGCGCCAACTTCGTACCAACGCCGGTTCCGTCAGCGTTTACGCCAGTGAGATCGACGGCCTGGCCTTCGGAGTAGCCGGACTGACCCAACATCAGGCCGAGCAGGAAGGGTTCCCCATCCTCATCGGTGAGGTCCAGCTGCCTGACCACCATCCGGCTTCCATGCCCGGCACCACGGACATTTTATGTCGCGTCATTTTCGCCGCCGATTCCCTGCAAATTCTGGGTGGACAGGTTTTGGGGGGCGCTACCACCGGCGAACTGGTCAACACCATCGGCCTCGCCATCCAGATGCACGCCACTGCACCCGATCTGGTGAGTATGCAGTTTGGCAGTCAACCCCGCCTGACCCCTTCCCTGCATCCTCTGGTGGCCGCCACGGGTAATGCGCTGCAAAAGCATTACGCCCTGCTCCATCCCTGCGTGGAAGATCCGCAATGAAATCACTGCCCAGGCACCGCAGTAAAATCGTCTGTACCATCGGCCCCGCTTCAGATCAGGGCAAGACCCTGGAGGCCATGATCCGGGCGGGGATGAACGTCGCCCGCCTCAACCTCGCCCACGGCAGCGCCGAGGAACACCGGGCGCGCATTGCCCGGATCCGTCAGGCTGCCGAAAACACCGGGCAGCGGGTCGCTATCCTCGCCGATCTGCCCGGCCCGAAAATCCGCATCGGTAAACTGCCGACCCCGGTCACTCTCAAACACGGCGACCACGTCCTCCTGGCGCCCGGCGCTCTCGGCACAGCCCAGGCCATTCCCCTGGAATTGCCACCCTTGGCCAAACCCCTGGTCAAGGGGGATACGGTGTACTTGAATGACGGCTTTCTGCAGCTACGGGTGGAAAAGCACGACAAACAGGGGCTCTTTTGTCAGGTCGTGGTCGGTGGTGTCCTGCTGTCCCACAAGGGCGTCAATCTGCCCGGCGTCCAGTTGGATGGCGGCGCCCTCACCTCCATAGATCGGCAACTGCTGGCTTTTGCCCTGGAGGCGGGAGTCGATGGCCTCAGCGTATCCTTTGTGGAAACGGCGGAAGACCTCCATGCCGCGCGCCGGGAAGCCCAGGCCCTGGGCTATGACCCCTTCCTGGTGGCCAAAATCGAGCGGACCAAAGCCTGGAAAGAGATCGATGCCATCATTGCCACTACAGATGCCATCATGGTGGCGCGGGGAGATCTGGGTGTGGAAGTCCCCATCGAGGAAATTGCCGTCATTCAGAAACGGCTTATCCGCAAGGCGCGGGCCGTTGGCAAGCCGGTCATCACCGCCACCCAGATGCTGGAGTCCATGGTCCATAACCGGCGACCCACCCGGGCCGAAGTAACCGATGTCGCCAATGCCATCCTCGATGGCACCGACTGCCTCATGCTCTCGGAGGAATCGGCCATGGGGGATTATCCCGTGGAAGCGGTCAAAATGCTGGCGCAAATCGCTCAGGTGACGGAACAACACCGGGCCGAACTCAGCCCCCTGCACAGCGCCGATCTCCAGGACAGCGCCAGCGTCGAAAGCAGTATTGCCAACAGCGTCCGGCACAGTGCCGAAGCCTTGCACCCCCTCTTTGTGGTAACCCCGACGGAAACCGGCACCACGGCGGCCCGCATTGCCCGCTTTCGTCTGCAACCCTGGATTCTCGCCATGAGTCCCCACGCTGCCACCTGCCAACGCCTCTGCCTGCACTATGGCGTCCATCCTATCGAAATGGCGAGTCCGGAGCGAGGCTGGGAATATGCCGCGCGCCGCTGGCTGGTGGAAAATGGGGTGGAAAAGGGCCTGATTTTACTCACCCAAGGCCCCAGCAAGGGCCACCCCGGCGGCACCAACCGCCTGGAAATCCTTCATCTCGATACCTCACCCAGCACAGGAGCTTGATTATGGACAGTTTGATCGAAGACATCATCGCCCGGGAAATTCTCGATTCACGCGGCAATCCCACGGTAGAAGTGGAAGTGTATCTCAGCAATGGGCAGTACGCCCGTGCCGCCGTCCCTTCCGGGGCTTCCACCGGCAGCAAGGAAGCCGTGGAGCTGCGCGATGGCGACAACCATCGCTTTGGCGGCAAAGGCGTACTTCAGGTGGTAAAAAATATTGAAGAAATCATCGCCCCTGACCTGCAGGATCTGGATGTGCGCGACCAAAAAGCCATCGATGCAACCATGATCGGTCTGGATGGCACCGACAACAAGGCCAAGCTGGGCGCCAATGCCTTGCTGGGGGTTTCCATGGCCTGTGCCCGCGCGGCTGCCGATTATTGTGACCTGCCCCTCTATGCCTACCTGGGTGGACCGGGCGCCACCCGCTTGCCCGTCCCCTGTTTCAATGTTCTCAATGGTGGTGTGCACGCCCACTGGCAAGGTGCCGACTTCCAGGAATGCATGCTGGCGCCCTACGGCGCCGCCAGCTTCCGCGAAGCCCTGCGCTGGGGGGCCGAAATCTATCACGCCCTGCAGAGCGTCCTTCTGGAAAAGCACCTCTCGGTAGGCGTCGGGGATGAGGGCGGCTTTGCCCCCGCAGTAAAATCCAACCATGAATCCTACGATCTGCTGGTAGACGCTATCCGCCGTGCTGGTTTTGAGCCGGGCAGGGACTGTGGCATTGCCATTGACCCGGCCTCCTCGGAGTTTTTCAAGGAGGGCAAGTATCAGTTACGCACCGAAAATCGCGCTCTGAGCAGCGCGGAAATGGTCGATTACTACGCCGAAATCGTCGCCAATTATCCCGTAGTCCTGCTGGAAGATGGCCTGGCCGAAGACGACTGGGAGAGCTGGAAGCTGCTCAATGAAAAACTTGGTGGCAGCATCGAACTGGTAGGTGACGATATTTTCTGCACCAACCCTAAAATCATCGCCAAGGCCATCGAAGACAACATTGCCAACGCTACCCTCATCAAGCTGAATCAAATCGGTACGGTCAGTGAGACCATCGCCGCCACCCGCATGGCCCAGTTCCACGGCTGGGGAGCCTTCGTCTCCCATCGCTCCGGCGAAACCACTGACGACTTCATTGCCGACCTCACCGTGGCCCTGGATACCGGCCATCTGAAATCGGGAGCGCCGGCGCGGGGCGAGCGCGTGGCCAAGTACAATCAGTTGTTGCGCATTGAAGAAGAACTGGGCACGGCAGCCACTTATGCCGGCAAGCAGGCTTTTGTGCGCGGGGTACGTTTCTAGGAGATCGATCATGGTGACATCACCGCTTGACCCGCAGCAGGCCCCATCGGGAGCAAAACCGACTGCGGAACCCATTGCAGGCCTGAGCAGTGAGGAAGCCAAACGGCGACTGGCCCAGTACGGGCCCAACGCCGTGGTCGAGGAGAAGCCGCAGAACTGGCGGCTTTTCCTGCACAAATTCTGGGCGCCGGTCCCCTGGATGCTGGAAGCCACCTTCATCCTGGAACTGCTGCTGGCCAAATGGCCCGAAGCCCTCATCATCGGGCTACTTTTACTTTTCAATGGGATACTAGGCTTTACCCAGGAACGCAAAGCGCAGAACGCCCTTGCCTTGCTGCGTGAACGCTTGCGCATACAAGCCCGGGTCTGTCGGGACGGCCACTGGCAGACCCTGCCCGCCGCTCAGCTGGTCCCCGGTGATCTGGTGCATATCCGGGTCGGGGATATCGTCCCTGCCGACTTGCGGCTCACGGATGGCAATGTCCTGGTCGATCAATCAGCTTTGACCGGGGAATCCATGCCCGTGGATTGCACGGCTGGCAGCCCTTTGTATTCCGCTTCCATCATTCGTCGCGGCGAGGCCAGTGGCGAGGTAACGGCGACCGGGGCCAAAAGCTATTTCGGCAAGACCGCCGAACTGGTGCGCAACGCCGGTGCCAAAAGCCACCTGGAAGAGCTCGTGCTCAGTATTGTCCGTTATCTGGTGGCCATGGATGTGGTTCTGGTGGTGGCCATTCTGGCTTATGCCATGATCGCCAACATCCCTATTGCCGAGATTCTGCCCTTTGCCCTGATTCTGCTGGTCGCTTCCGTCCCAGTGGCCCTGCCCGCCACTTTCACCCTGGCTACAGCCGTTGCTTCTCTGCGTCTGGTCCATCGCGGCGTGCTGGTCACCCGTCTTGCGGCCATTGAAGAAGCGGCGGCCATGAATGATTTGTGCAGCGATAAGACTGGCACCCTGACCCAGAATGCCCTCAGCCTGGGCACTGTCCTGCCCTGGCCGCAGATCTCTGGCGATGACCTGCTGGGCATGGCGGCTCTTGCCAGCGACAGCTCCACCCAGGATCCCATCGATCTGGCCATTTTACAGGAAGCCCAGAAACGTCAGACCCGGCTGCCCGGCCGAGAACAGTTCGTGCCCTTTGATCCTGCGACCAAACGTTCCGAGGGTACTTTCAACCGGGACGGAGCTTCCTGGCGGGCCCTGAAGGGTAGCCCCCAGATCATTGCCCAACTCTGCGGCAATACCGATTGGGAAAAGAGCACCACGGAACTCGCCCAAACCGGCGCCCGGGTACTGGCCGTGGCTGCCGGACCCGAGGGCAAACCGGCTTTTCTCGGCCTGCTGGCCCTCTCCGATCCCCTGCGTCCTGACGCTGCGGAGGTGATCCAGAAATTGCAAAATCTGGGAGTCCGGGTCCGCATGGTGACCGGTGACAGCCTGGAAACCGCCCAAACCGTCGCCCAGGCCCTGCACATCGACGGCCAGATCTGTGGACGAGAGCATATTACCGGGGACTGCGGGGTTTATGCCGGGGTCTTTCCCGCCGATAAATTTCACCTGGTACAGGCCCTGCAGAAAAAGGGACGCATCGTCGGCATGACCGGCGATGGCGTCAATGATGCGCCGGCCCTCAAGCAAGCAGAAATGGGGGTTGCCGTCGAAAGCGCCACCGATGTGGCCAAGGCTGCGGCCAGCATCGTCCTCACCACCCCCGGCCTGCAAGGAGTACTAGATGCGGTGCTCACCGGCCGCCGGGTTTATCAACGCATGCTCACCTATACCCTGAACAAGATCGTCAAGGTTTTTCAGGTGGCGCTTTTTTTGAGTCTGGGTTTTTTGCTCTTTCGCAGTTTCGTGGTCACCCCGTTACTGGTACTGCTGCTGCTTTTTGCCAACGACTTCGTGACCATGTCCCTGGCCGAGGACAACGTCCGGCCCTCCTCCCAACCCGATCGCTGGGCCATCCGCACCCTGGTCTTTTCCTCCCTGGCCATTGCCATCGCCTGGCTGGTCTACATATTCGCCGTCTATGCCGTGGGCCGCCTCCTGCATCTGGCCATGGCAGAGACCCAAACCCTGGATTTTCTCGGGCTGGTGTTTTCCGGCCTTGCCAATGTCTTTTTGGTGCGGGAGCGGGAACATCTCTGGGCCTCCCGACCCGGCACTTTTCTGGGCGTTGCCAGCCTGGTGGACATCCTGATTGTCAGCGCTCTGGCCATCGGCGGCTGGCTCATGACGCCCATCCCCTGGATTTTTGTACTTTGTCTGTTAGGAGCTACCGTGCTCTATACCCTGCTGCTGGATCAGATCAAGGTCCCGTTGTTGCGGCGACTGACCCGGGTTTAAAATTCTGCACTCTACACAGAGGATGCGCATGAGCGAAGCACAACACCGTTTTCGACTTCAGGTCGTCGATGTTCACGGCGAAATTTATAATGATCTGGCGACTTTTGTGGTGGTCCCGGGAGAGCTGGGGGAATTGGGAATCCTGTTTGGGCATGCTCCCCTGATCAGCATTCTGCGGGCCGGAGAATTACGCATCACGCCCATCAAGGCTCCCCCGGAAATTCTGTTTATTGAGGGAGGATTGGTTGAGGTGCAACCGGGAATCGTCACGGTCCTGGCCCACAAAGGGATACGCGTGTCGGATATTGATCCCAAGCTGAGTCAGAACCGGATCAGCGCTGCAGAACGCGTACTGAATGCGAGCCAGGGAACAGACATGGATTTTGCCGCTGCAGAACTGGAGTTGCAGCAGGAATTGGCCAAGCTCAAAGCATTCCAGCGTTATCAGCTGGCGCTACAAGGGGGCCAACAGCAGAAATACGCCTGGGAACGACCACCTCTGGAAGATATTCCTGAAATCAACGTGCAAGCGCTTGAGGACTGAATGCAGGACGGCACACGGTTAAGAACCCCAAATCCCGCGATTACGAAGCTGCAAATACAGACAAAATGCTGATCTGAAAGCCTTTCTGGTAGAACGATCTGGAGAAAGAAGTTCACCCAGAAGGTGGGGTTGCAGGAGAAACCGATGAATAAGATGGCACAAAGCATGTTTCCATTCCAGTTGGCGCAATGGATTTCCCTGATCCGGTCGAAGCCATCAAGTTCCGAATGGAGCAGCAGGGCCTTACCGTTGAAGACCTTGTTCCGGTCATTGGTCGCAAGAATCGGGTCTATGAAATCTTGGCTCGGAAACGGCCACTGACACTCCGAATGATTGAAGGGCTGCACGAGACATTTGCGATTCCGGCCGAAAGCCTGTTGAAGCACTGCGCTCAGCGTAGCGGTCACGCGGCGTAGTGCTGAAGAGAGTTAGCGGCCAGCCTCGCGCTCAACCCGAGCGACCACCCGCTGCGCTGTCGGGTTCCCACCGCACGTCGCGCTCCAGCGGCGGGTTAGCTTGAAAGTTATTTTTCTTGACCGCAGCTAATAACAGGTGCTATTGATAGTACCAAATCGTTGACCAGGTAATCACTATGCAAGTGAAATTTTCTGAGGATGTCATTCCTATATCAGACCTGAAGATCAATCCCGGAAAGGTGGTTGGTCGAGCGCAAAATACGCATCGCCCCATCCTGCTCACCAGCCGTGGCCGCGGCATAGCTGTTGTTCAGGGGCTTGAGGATTTTGAGAGAACTGCAGAGGAATTGCGGTTTGTAAAGGCGGTGGCAAAGGGGCTTATGGATGTTCGCGAGGGCAACACCGTATTGTTGGAGGACGCCAGGAAAATGTTGGGTATCCAGTAAATGGAATTGCGCATCGCACAGTCTGCTCTTGAGGACTTACAGGGTATTCAGGCGTATTACAAAGAGCAGGATGTGCCACATATCGGTGATGATTTCGTGACTGCTATACTGAAGCACTGTGAAATGCTTCAAATCCACCCTGATGCTGGCCGAGTTGTTCCTGAATTCAAGATGGATCATGTTCGCGAATTGATTCACGTGCCGTTTCGAGTGGTCTATCTCAGACAGGCTAAAGAGCTTGTGCTCATACGCGTCTGGCGAAGTGAGAGGCAGCTCGAATTGCCGGCAAACGAAACATAACCCCCCCGGTGTCACATTCTCAGGGCACCTCCCTTGATGAGTTGCATGAGCATCTTCAGGAGCTTGTCTCCATGCTCCTTGAGGATGCTGAGCCGGTGCTGGAAGCGGAAACGGCCGCTGCGTCAAAGCCTGCGCCATTTGCAAATCTAGTTAATCGGGTCATAATATTCTCAACTAGTTTTATAACACGGTAGCTATCCGCTCACCCGCAGGGAAGAGGTGCAATGAATAAACGACGGATTCTGGTGATTCTGATCATCGTACTCATTGCCGCCGGTATCGCAGCGTATTTCTTCCTCCGTCCTCAACAACAAAGCAATACCCTTACTCTCTATGGCAATGTGGACATCCGCACCGTGCATCTGGCCTTCGATGCCAGCGGGCGGATTGCCCGACTTCTGGTCCAGGAGGGCGACGCTGTGCAGAAGGGTCAGCTTCTGGGCGAACTGGATCGGCAGCGTTTCCTGGACACGGTCCGCCGGGACCAGGCCTTGGTCGATGCCCAGCAGCAGGTCGTCAACAAGCTCCATGCCGGTACCCGGCCCGAGGAGATTGCCGAGGCCAGAGCCGCTCTGGCCGCTGCCACAGCCACCCTGCACAATGCCCACCTGGTCTGGCAGCGCCAGCAGAAGCTGGGCGCGGAACAATATGTGTCCAAACAGAATGTGGATGACGCCCAGGCTGCCCTGAGTCGGGCCGAAGCCCTGCAGAATCAGGCCCGTCAAGCTTTACAGCTGGCCCTGCGGGGTCCCCGCAAGGAAGACATCGCCGCTGCCGAGAGTACTCTGGCGGCCGACCGGGCGGCTCTGGCCCTGGCCCAACGCAATCTGGTGGACAGCCGTTTGCTGGCCCCTGATGCCGGGGTGGTGCAGGACCGGATTCTGGAAGTGGGAGACATGACCTCGCCGCAAAGTCCAGTTTTTACACTGGCTCTGAGAAACCCCATCTGGGTCCGTGCCTACCTTCCCGAGCCGCAGCTCGGTAAAGTGCGGGAGGGAATGCGGGCGGAAATCTACAGCGATTCTTTTCCCGGCAGGACCTTCCGAGGCTGGGTCGGATTCATTTCGCCCACGGCGGAGTTTTCCCCGAAAACGGTGCAGACTACGGAGCTGCGCACCCAACTGGTTTATCGGCTGCGGGTGTATGCCTGCAATCCCGAGCATCATCTCCGTCTGGGAATGCCGGTGACAGTAAAAATTCCTCTGCTCCACAACACACCCGAGACCGCCAATACTCAGCCTTGCCAGGACTGAGAACAGATGGAATTTCCGCTTCGCTTCAATCAGGTCAGCAAGAGCTTTCCCCAGGGAAAGCAGCGAATACAGGCGCTGACGCAACTGGATCTGTGCATCCAGCCAGGAAGCGTCACCGGCCTGCTGGGACCCGATGGCGCGGGCAAGAGCACCCTCCTGCGCCTCGCAGCCGGTTTGCTGCTTCCCGATTCAGGCCAGATTCAGATCCTCGGCCACGCCAGCGCCGCGCAGCAACTCGACCTGGATATAGGCTATATGCCCCAACGCTTCGGTCTTTATGAAGAACTGACGGTACAGGAAAATCTCGATCTCTATGCCGACCTGCAGAGGCTTGACCTCGGCATACGCCAGCAACGCCAGGAAGAGCTACTGAGCAAGACCGCCCTCGGACCCTTCCGGGATCGCCGCGCCGGAAATCTCTCCGGGGGGATGAAACAAAAGCTGGGCCTGGCCTGTGCCCTGCTCCGGGCGCCGCGACTCCTGCTGCTGGATGAGCCCACGGTGGGGGTTGATCCCATTGCCCGTCGGGAGCTCTGGAGCATCATCGAGGACCTGAAAAAAGACGCCGTGACGGTGCTCATGAGTACGGCCTATTTTGACGAGGCGGAGCGTTGTGATGACATCGTACTCCTGCACCAGGGCCGTCTCCTGGGACAGCAAACACCAGCGGATTTTGCCCGGCCTTTGGCCGGACGCTGCTATCTGGTCCCAACGGCGGAGCGACGGCGCGATTCTGCAAAGCTTCTGCAAGACCCGGGTATCCTCGATGCCCGCATTGTCCGGGACGGGATGCGGGTTCTGATGGCTGACTCCGCTCCCTCCCGGCCAGATCGGGAAGGCTGGCAGATGGTCGCCCCCGCCTTCGAGGACGCCTTTGTCAGCCTGCTCGGGACAATGGAGCAGCGCCATGGGCAGGCCGCTTTCGCGGCCCCCGGCACAGCAACCGGGACACCGGAAAACGTGGTGGAAGTCCATGAGCTCCGGCGTTTTTTCGGGCACTTCGAGGCCGTCAAGGGAATCAGTTTCGAGGTCCGCAAAGGAGAGATTTTCGGCCTTCTGGGAGCCAATGGAGCCGGTAAAAGCACCACCTTCCGGATGCTCTGCGGACTCCTGGCGGCGTCATCAGGCACCCTGCGGGTAGCCGGTGTGGACATGCGCAAGGCTTCCTCCGCTGCCCGGGCGCGCATCGGCTATGTTTCCCAGCGCTTTTCTCTGTATGGCAACCTGAGTTGCGGCCAGAATCTGCAATTTTTTGCCAGCGCCTATGGCCTGGGCGGCAAAGCCCGGCGTGATCGACTGGAGTGGGCCAAAGAGACACTGCAACTGCGCGAGTATCTGCCCATCAATGTGACCGACCTGCCGCTGGGCATCAAACAACGCCTTGCCCTGGCCTGCGCCCTCCTGCATAACCCGCCCATTCTCTTTCTCGACGAACCTACCTCGGGAGTGGATCCCCTGGCCCGTCGGGAATTCTGGCAGATGATCAATCAACTGGCGGCACAGGGGGTGACCATTCTCATCACCACCCATTTCATGGACGAAGCCGAGTACTGCGATAAACTGCTCCTCATGTCCCAGGGTGCCGTGCTGGCCCAGGGAACACCGGCAGAAATCCGGAACCAGGCGTCCAGCAGTGAATCTGGAACGGCGAGCAATATGGAAGAGGCTTTCATTCGGCTCATCGAGGTGCAGGAACAACAACTGCGCAGGGCGTCATGAAACGACCCGACACTGGAAATCAGCACCCATGAATCGTCAACGCCTGGCGGGCCTGATCCGCAAGGAATTTCTGCAAATCCGCCGGGACCCGTCGGCCATTGCCATCGCCTTTCTGCTGCCGGTGGTACTGCTCTTCCTCTTCGGCTACGGTGTTTCTCTCAATGCCGAGCATGTCCCCATTGGGGTGGTGGTGGAGCAACCCAGCCCACAAAGCAGCAGCTTCGTCGCCGGGCTGCAGCAATCCCGGTATTTTCAGCCGCGTTTTTATAGCAGCATCCAGGGTGCCCGCAAAGCCATGATGCAGCGCCAGGTGGATGGCATCCTCTGGCTGCGCGGCCCCTTCACCCGGACCCTGCTGCGTGGCGATACAGCCCAGGTCGGAGTCTTCGTCAATGGTGTCGATGCCAACAATGCCCGCCTGGTAGAAGGCTATTTGCAGGGGGTCTGGCAGAACTGGCTGGAACAGCGGGCCAAGGCTTCAGGTACTCGACTGCTCGTGCCCATCCAGCCCGAAGCGCGCATCTGGTTCAACCCCTCTCTGCGCAGTCGGGATTACCTGGTGCCCGGCCTCATCGCCGTGATCATGACCCTCATCGGTGCCCTGCTCACCGCCCTGGTGGTGGCCCGGGAATGGGAGCGCGGCACCATGGAAGCTCTCATGGCCAGCCCCGTCAGCATGGGCGAGATCCTGCTCGGCAAACTGATCCCCTATTTCGTTCTGGGCATGGGCGGCATGCTCTTTTCGGTGGCCCTGGCCATCGGACTTTTTGCCGTGCCGCTGCAGGGCAATTTCTTCGTTCTTTTGTTTTTCTCCGCCCTTTTTCTGCTGGCGGCCCTGGGCATGGGGCTACTCATTTCCAGCGTGGCCCGCAATCAGTTCGTGGCCGGACAGGTAGCCATCATCGTTACTTTTCTACCGGCCTTCATTCTCTCGGGTTTCATTTTCGACATACAGTCCATGCCCGCGCCCATCGCCTTCATGACCCATATCATTCCGGCCCGCTATTTCGTCACTATCCTGCAGACGATATTTCTGGCCGGCGACATCTGGCCTCTCTTTCTGGGTAATGGCATGGCCTTGCTGCTCATGGCGCTGTTCTTTCTGGGTCTGACCTGGAAACGCTCACGCAAGAGGCTGGATTGATGTTTGCCCGCATTCTCGCCCTGGTCATCAAGGAATTCCTGGCATTGCTACGGGACAAGAGCAGTCGCGCGGTACTCATCGGACCCCCGCTCATTCAGCTCCTGGTCTTTGGTTATGGAGCCACCTTCGACCTCAACCATATCCCCTATGCCGTTTACAATCAGGACAGCGGCTTTGCTTCCCAGGAATTATTGGGGCGTTTTCAGGGTTCTTCCGCCTTTCGACAGACGGCCATCATCCACAATGAAAACCAGCTGGCGACGGTGATCAATACCCAGAAAGCCCTGCTGGTCCTCCACATTGGCCCCCAGTTCACCCGCGATCTGCTCCAGCACCGGCCAGCTCCCATCCAGATCATCATCGACGGACGCAACTCCAATACCGCCACCCTGGCCCTGAATGATGTCAACAGTGTACTCCTGGCCTTCGACCGAAACTGGGCGGATCGTTATCACTGGGGCAAACCCCCGGCACAACTGGACATACGCGCCTGGTTCAATCCCAATCTGCTGTCCCGCTGGTTCATCGTCCCCGGTATCGTCGCCCTCCTGACCCTGGTGGTGACACTGCTGGTAACGGGCCTCTCCGTAGCTCGGGAACGGGAACAGGGGACTTTCGATCAACTCCTGGTCACTCCGCTGACACCCACCGAAATCCTCATCGGCAAGGCTATTCCCGGCTTTGTTATTGGCGGGATGGAGGCCGCCTTCATCGCTCTGGTGGCAGTATTCTGGTTCGGTGTACCCCTGATCGGCAGCCTGCTGGCCCTGGGGCTGGGGCTCATGCTCTTTCTTTTTGCAGCCATTGGCATTGGGCTGATGATTTCCTCGCTGGCCGTGACCCAGCAGCAAGGTCTGCTGGGGGTCTTCCTCTTTCTCGTGCCGGCCATCATCCTCTCAGGCTTCGCAACACCCATCGCCAACATGCCGAGCCCGGTTCAGGATCTGACCTATCTCAATCCAATGCGCTATTTCCTGGTGATTCTGCGCGGGGTGTTTCTGGAAGGTGATGGCCTCGGGACTCTCTGGACCCAGTACTGGCCTCTAGCCATCATCGGTCTGACCAGCATGCTGGCCGCCTCCTGGTTATTCCGGCACCGCCTCGCTTAGCCCCTCCACCTGCTCAGGGACGCAATACCCGCTGGTATTCCGCCGGCAACGGACTTTCCTGTTGTGCCTGTTGCTGACCATGGGCCACAAACAGATTAATCACCTGTCCATGTGCCTGAATCAAAGTCACCACATTGGGATCCGTGCTGCGCTCTTCAATCATCACCCCGTCGGGGAGCAGACTGACTTCCATTTCGACCTTATCATGTTGGGCAAAGAGCTCGGCAAAAGCAGGATCCCAGAAGCGCAGACCAAAATTTTCGTGCAAGCGCTGCTTCATGGCAGGTACATGATCATGCAGCAAGGCGACCACTTCAGGATCATCTGAACGGGTGCGGGCGCGAATACCATCGGGGCGCAATTCCAGGTCACGCTGAATATGCTCATGCAAACTCAGCAGCCGATGAAAAACCGCCTGATCGTGTTGATGACGGGCGGCCCTGTCAGGATCATGCCTGCCCCCATACCCTCCAGCGCGTTGTATCTTCCCGGGAAAAGTATTCATATTTCGTGCTCCATATACTCAGTCAAGGGAACCGCAGAGGCGATTGGCCGGAACGGCTGTGTCGATCATTTTCGGAGCTGGCAAATCCAGAGCTGCCATGATGGCCATAAACTCTTCCCGGGATTTTCCGGCAAGGCGCGGGTTGTTGCGTATCTCTTCGCCCACACAACTCACCCAGCGACCACGATAATCATGACCGGGGTACACCAGGGTTTCCTCCGGCAGGGTAAACAGTTTTGATGTAATACTGTCATACAGGGTGCCGGCATCGCCGCCTTGAAAGTCCGTGCGACCACAACCACCGATCAGCAGGGCATCACCGGTAAACACCCGGTCGTTCCAGCGAAAACTCAAGGATTCCGGCGTATGTCCAGGCGTACTGAGGACCCGGATGACATCATCCCCCAGCACCAGAAAATCTCCATCCACCACGCTCATATCCGCGCAATCGGCCTGGGCGAGCTCACTTAAAACCACTTTTGCGCCGGTTTTTTCCCGTAATTGACGGGCCGCGCTGATGTGATCAGCATGCAAGTGGGTTTCGAGAATATGGGTCAGTTGCAAATCTTCGGCATGGAGGATCTGTAGAATCTGGTCGCAATTATCTGCCACGGCATCAATAACCACCGCGTCGCGCCAAGTACTGTCCGCAAGAATATAGGTATAGGTGCTGCTGGCTTCATGAAAAATTTGTCGAAAAAGCATGGCATTTCTCCCTGGCCGATGGGCCCTCAGAAACTTTTCGAGCAAAAGTATCCTGCAGGTTCAGAGAAGGCGCATTGAGAAAAATCAATTTTGACTGATTTAGTCGGGTTTATGATCTGGCTATTTGCCGGCCAATTCCGCCAGGGATTGGGGTGCCAGAATTTCCAGATGACCGCGCTGCTCCTGAATAAAGGCGTGGCGTTTGAAATCCGCCATAATCCGGCTGACATGCTCCGTGGAAAGCCCCAGAAAAGCCGCCAGATCAGGGCGCGACAGGGGAAAAGGCAGATGCCGCAACTGCGGATAGTGCTCCGCCCATTGCAGCAAAAAAGTCGCCAGGCGGGCTTCGGCCCGTTTGGCGCCTAATTCCATGATATGATCTTCACTGCTTTGCAAGGCTTGCTGCCATCGCTGCCGAATCGCCTCCTGGACCTTGGGAAGACGCTCTGACAATCTCTGCAGTTCAGCCAGATCGAGCCTGCACAGCTGACTGGGCGCAAGGACTATGGCAGCATGGCGATGCTGCGCTTCCTGCATCCCTTCAAAACCCAGCAGATCGCCGCGATGCAGTAAACGAATGATCACTTCCTGCCCGTTTTCCAGGGATTTGACCAGTTTCACCGCACCCGTCCGCAAGGTATAGGCATGACGGGCAGAATCTCCCATCCGATATAGAACATCGCCCTGATGACAGGCTATATCCTGCACCTCCATACCCAGGCTGCGCAGTTCTTCGGTATTCAGCCCGGCAAAAATACTCCGGTCGCGCATAGCACATTGCAGACAGTCTGAGTGTTTATGCTGCAATGGACTTTACCGGAAAAAAATCATTCCGGTGACCAGTATTGAGGATAAGCCCCTTTCTGTCCGGACTTTTTGCCAATACCTACAGCGGCTGTACCCGCTTCACCCTTACCGGCTTGTGGTCCTACCAGCACCCGGTACAAGTGATTGACAGGCAAGGTGCCCACACAAGCCTTCACCCCCGCTTGATCCACTTGCTGGCGCAGATTTTCCGCCATACCGGCTTTTCCAAAAGCCCCCAACTGTACGTACCACCCCGCCTGCCGGCAGGCATGCGCCACTTCTTTTACCGGCTTGACCAGAGCGGGTACAGTGGCAGACTGCATCTTAGCAGCCACAACACGGCGCAGCGATGAATGGGTAGCCGCTGTAATGATGACCGATTTGGCTGCAGCCACAGGCGTAACGGCTTCGTTGCCGGCACTTGCAGCAGAGGCAGATGCGGCCGCACTTTGCGGTAAGGTCAGAAACACACTGCTGGCACTGGAAGCATGAGCCTCTATTTGCGCCGAAGAAGACATAGAGCGGGTCTCCCAGAAAAAAGACAGCAGCAGCAAAACCGCCAGGATTATGATGATAAGCAGCAAAAAACCCAGGCGTTGCTGCTTGCTCGGGGTGCGCGGAAAATTGCCGCTAGTCGTATCTGAATCAGCCATGCGTTTAGTTCTGCGGGACACCCGCACTCCATGAATCAGCAATGTAAAGTGCCATCATACTATAATGTTGCCCGCTTCAAGCCTAGACCCATCACAGATACCAAGCGGGGCCATCTGCGAGCTACCGATGATGGTTTATATCAACCACAGTGGTGGATATGAACCAGACAAAAAGGTTGTTTTAACCCACCAACCGCACAGACCACCATCACATAATAATATAATGTCATGTTTTTATAAGCATTGAATCCGAGCGGTTTACTCGGGAACAAAAACTGCATTCCAGGTGCCCAGCATCACCTAAAAACAACCGTTACGAGGGAATTATCATGATTATTGAAGACACACTACCTGTGCTTCTCAGTCGCCTCGACTTTGCCTTTATCACCTCCATGCATATTCTCTGGACTCCGGTGACCATTGGCATGTCCTGGCTGCTTTTCTTTCTGGAAGTTGCCTGGCTGAAAACCGGTAATGAACACTGGTATCGCCTGCAACGCTTTTTTGAAAAACTGTTTATCGTCAATTTCGGAGCCGGCGTCGCTACGGGCGTGACCATGGAAATGGCCTTTGGCATTCTTTATGGTCCCTTCTCCCAGGCCGTGGGTCCATTTTTCGGGAACATTCTCGGCTTTGAAACCATCACCGCATTCATGTATGAAGCGGGTTTCATCGGCCTGATGATTTTCGGCTGGGGTAAAATCGGCAAAGGCATGCATGCTTTTGCGACCTTTAACGTCGCCCTCTCTTCCAGCCTCTCGGCCATGTGGATTCTCGTCGCCAATGGCTGGATGCAGTCTCCGACCGGCATCGTCCTGAAAAACGGCCTGTTTCAGGTGACCAACTGGTGGACGGCAATATTCAATCCGAACTTCAACATTGGCTTTCCCCATATGTGGATCGCCACGGTCGAGTTATCCCTGTTTTTCTTTGCCGCTGTCAGTGCCTGGTTCATTCTGAAAAATCGCCATGCCGACCTTTTTACCAAACTGTTGAAGCCGACCCTGTTGGCACTCATCATCATTACGCCCCTGCAGATTTTTATCGGCGATGAACTGGGTCGGGAAGTCGCCCATGATCAACCCACTTCCCTGGCGGCCATGGAAGGACATTTCCATACTTATCTCCCGGATGGCAAACCCAATACCAACTGGAATCTGATTGCCATCCCCGATGTTTCTGCCGGCAAAAACCTGTTCAGCATACAAATTCCCCATGTATTGAGTCTTCTGGAAACCCATACCTGGGATGGGGTCGTCACCGGCATGGATCATTTCGCTCCCAATGATCGGCCCAATGTCTGGGTGCCTTTCTATGCCTTCCGCGTCATGGTGGCCATCGGCTTTTTCCTCTTTTTGATGGCGCTTTGGGGTAACTGGCTGCGCTTGCGCGGGAAACTGACAGCAGAACACCTGCGGAAAAACCCGCTTTTCCTGCGACTCCTGGTATTCAGTGGTTTCCTGCCTTATCTGGCGGTCTGGACCGGCTGGTGGACCCGGGAAATCGGACGGCAGCCCTGGGTGGTGTACAACCTGATGCGCACCTGGCAGGGCGTCAGCCACATGGGTGTCACAGCCGAATCCTTCTGGCTCATTGGTTACATCATTTTCGAATTCATGGTTTGGGGTGGGGCCTGGTATTTCTTCACCCGGGTCATCCAAAAAGGTCCAGATATGAACAGTCCCGTCATCGGTTCATCGGATCAGGATGCCCACTCTTCCGGTGGTGGCATGGCCAAACCGGCTTTTGCCAAACCCACGATGAACAAGCAGCACTGAGGAGCGTAATCATGAATGAAATATTTCGCATACACAGCACATTGGGTACTTTCTGGTGGATTCTGCTGGGCGTATTCTTTGTCATTTATATTGTGCTCGACGGGGCTGATCTGGGCGCAGGCGTATTTTCCCTGCTCCTCAACAACGAGAATGATCGGGCAGCAGTCATGTCCTCCATGGCCGGCACTTGGGATGCCAATGAAACCTGGCTGGTAGTTGCGGGCGGCGTCATTTTTGGGGCCTTTCCTCTGGTTTACGGGGCCACTTTCAATTACCTCATGATTCCGTTGATGTTTGCGCTCTGGGGTATCATTTCCCGGGCCGTGGCCTTTGAGTTTCACGTCCATGCCAAAAGTAGCCGCAAATTCTGGGGCTTCATGTTTGGCTTTGGCAGTCTCATTGCCGCCTTGTTTGCAGGGATCGCCCTGGGGGCCACCCTGCTGGGTTTTTCCATGGCGACCGGCAACGCTCAGGGTATCCAGGTGGCCAACGATCCCTTTGTGAATACGGTGCCGCATTTTTCCGGAAATGCCTTGAGCTTCCTCTCGGCTTTCAGCGTCTGGACTGGCATTGCTGCACTGATTGCTGGCGGACTGGCGGGAACCCTGTATTTATGTGCCCGCTTTGAACAGAATGATCCGATCTATCTGAAGGCTCATAAAGCCGCCACCCTGTTCTCTTTTCTGGCACTGGCGGCGGTGGTCATTACCCTGATCTGGTCATATGCCATCATGCCCGATGCCGCCAAATGGACCGGCAGTGGCTGGTTCGGCTGGTTGATTCTGCTGATTGCCATTTTGATATCTGCTTACAAGATGATGACCAATCATGCCGGACACCGCGATTTTTCTGCTTTGCTCTGGTGTGGTGCCATTGTGGTCTTCATGTGGGGCGGAATGTGGGCAACCAATTTCCCCTACATCATCCCTCAGACCTGGACCATCAGCGCTGGAGCCAATCCTGCCAATGATCTGGCCATTCTGACCCTGTTCATGACCGGATTCGTGCCGGTGATGATTACCTATAACATCTACCAAATCTGGGTGTTCCGCAAACGCATCACCCATCTTGCAGGGTACGAAAGTCATTAAACCGCTTACCTGGTGATGATCCATTGGAGGGCCGTTTGGCCCTCTTTTTTTGTGCTTTCACATAATCACATGGAAATGTTCTATAATCTCCATACCGACTTAAGCTGGTGTTTGTCCGGCCTTGCAAGGCCTTTATCGACTCAGAAAATCATGAAGGGGTTTTGAAATGACAAAAAAAGACCATACAATCAAATCAGAGGAAAGTTCAGCTGCCGACAACAAACATGCGGAGAAGGCCCATTACAAGGCCGAATTGCACAACCTCCAGATTGAATTGGTCAAGTTACAAAGAGACATCATTCACAAAAATGAAAAAATTCTGGTCATTCTGGAGGGGCGGGATTCCGCGGGCAAGGACGGTTCCATCAAAAGAGTGATCGAACACCTCAGTCCCAGGGAAACCCGGGTGGTGGCCCTGAACAAACCCTCGGACAGAGAACAGAGCCAGTGGTATTTTCAGCGCTATATCGAACATCTGCCCTCAGCGGCGGAAATAGTCTTTTTCAACCGGAGTTGGTATAACCGTGCTGGTGTCGAAAAAGTCATGGGCTTTTGTAGTGACGATCAATATGAAGAGTTTTTTGCCGAAGTGAACGACTTTGAAGGCATGCTGGTACGCTCGGGCATTCATCTTTTCAAGTTTTATCTGGATATTTCCCGTGACGAGCAAAAGCGTCGTCTCGAATCGCGCAAGGATGATCCACTTAAACAATGGAAAACCAGCCCTATTGACGAAAAAGCGGTAAAACATTGGCAGGATTATAGTGCAGCCCGCAATATCATGTTTGCCCGTAGTCATTCTCCTTTCGCACCCTGGATGGTGATCAACGCCAATGACAAAAAAACAGCGCGCCTGCAGCTTATCAAGGGCATATTGAGCCGGCTCAGCTATGCGGACAAGGACGAGACGGGCGTTTTGCCTGATTCATCGATTATTTTTGAGTACAATCCTCTTTATCTGGAAAACGGTATGATCCAAGCCTGAGCGGACATCACCCAACAATTCTGTTCAACCCTTGTTTACTATGGAGGAAATTTATGTCTACCCTGGATTTACAAACTGCCCTGACCCGTGCCCTGGCCATTAAAAACGAGGATCCTCTGGATGCAGCCACTATGGCCGCTGCCGAGCAACTCAGCGGCAAGACGGGATTATCCCTGGATGCCGCAGTGGGTGTCCTGGGCAATGAACAGATGATTGGATTTATCGGTTTTCTGAATGACAGCATGAGCTGCGATCAGCTTTCCGCACTCTGCGATGCAGAAAGCTATGATGCGGAACAGGCACGAGAATGGGAACTCACCCGTCCACAATATCAACTGGCCCATGAAATCGCCATACTCAGTCACCGGGTCGAAAAAGCGCGGAATCAAACGTCCTGACGCTGACAGGCCGATGCAGCGCTATCGCTACGGTGTCGCGAAAAACCCGCAAATCGTAGCGATCTTCTATAATTACTGGTGAAGCTGTAAAGCCGGAAACAGGCGCATTCCTCTGAGATTCACCGGATATATGATGAAAGGAGATACCCGCATGTCTGCAACACGCCGCCCGCCTTTGGGCATTCCCAACGACAGCGCCAAGCGCTGGACAGAAAATTATCAATTGGCGACCCAGGAAAGTGGTCGCCTTTTTCTGATGGCCGGTGACCAGAAAGTCGAACACCTCAATGATGACTTTGTGGGCGCCGGAGTAGCCGCTGATGACGCGGATCCGGAGCACCTTTTTCGTATTGCCAATGCTGCGCCCGTAGGTTGTTTTGCAGCGCAGATGGGGCTGATCAGTCATTATGGCCGGGACTATCCTGAAATCCCCTATCTGCTGAAACTCAACAGCAAAACTCATCTGCTGAAAACGGCAGAACAGGATCCGCTCAGCAGCCAGTGGCAGAGCATGTCTCAGGTGCAGGATTTTGTGCGTCACTCCGGCCTGAAGGTGGTGGGTGTCGGCTATACCATTTATCCCGGCTCAGCCTATGAAGCGCAAATGTTAAGTGAAGCCGCGCGCCTGATTCAGGATGCTCACAACATGGGGCTTCTGGCCGTCATCTGGGCATATCCACGCGGCAAAGCGGTCGGCAAGCGCGAGCAGGATCCCCACATGATAGCGGGTGCCGCCGGTCTGGTAGCTTGTCTGGGGGCTGACTTCGCCAAAGTGAATCCGCCGCTGGATGATCAGGGCAACATGGACGCATACCTCCTCGGCGAGGCTGTTGCGGCGGCAGGACGTACCCAGGTCATTTGTGCTGGCGGCTCGGAAACGGACGCAAAATCCTTCCTGCAGCGCCTGCATGAGCAGATCCATCTGGGTGGCACCCAAGGCTGTGCCACCGGTCGCAATGTCCACCAGCGCAGCCAGACTGATGCCATCGCTTTTTGTCGGGCCATCCATGCCATGGTCGTCCATAATCAGGATGTTGAAGAAGCCGTCAAATACCTCGTCCCTTCATGACCATTCACCTGTTCGACATGGAGCAATTTTATCCCTTATGCACCGGAGGAAGCTGTGACCATCGCCCCCTGCTATTTACTTCCGCAACTCCCTGAATCCCTCAGTGGTCTGGCTGATCTGGCCCTGGATTTACGCTGGTCTTGGAGTCACGCGGCTGATACGCTTTGGGCCGAAATCGCGCCGGAACTTTGGGAGCAAACCCGCAATCCCTGGCTGATCTTGCAAAACATCAGTGGGCAAACCTTGCAGGATCTGGCCCATAATTCCGCATTTATTGCCAAGCTCCAGGCATTCACCGCCCTGCATCAAGAACAACTCACGCAAAGCAGCTGGTTTGCCGAAAACCATCGGCAGGCATCGTTTACGCAGGTTGCCTATTTCAGTATGGAATTCGGCCTTTCCGAGGCGCTCCCCATCTACTCTGGAGGACTGGGAATTCTCGCTGGTGACTGCCTGAAAACGGCCAGCGATCTGGGTATTCCCATGTGGGGTATCGGGTTACTTTGGCAACAGGGATATTTTCGTCAGACTCTGGATGAAAACAGCCGCCAACAGGAATTTTATCCCTATAATGACCCGACCCAGATGCCCGTCACTCCCGTTCGCGACAGTGAAGGAGAGTGGTTGCGCCTGCAGCTCCCTTTCCCCGGCCGCAAGGTCATATTGCGCGCCTGGCAAGCCCAGGTCGGACGGGTGACCTTGTATCTGCTCGACAGCAATGATCCCCTGAACACTCCCGCAGACCGGGGTATTACTGCCGAACTGTATGGGGGCGGGCTGGAAACGCGCCTGCAGCAGGAGATCTGTCTCGGCATCGGTGGTTGGATGTTATTACGACGCCTGGGGATTCAACCGGAAATCTGTCATCTTAATGAGGGTCATGCCGCTTTTGCCATTCTGGCGCGGGCATATAGCCACATGCAGGATCATGGCAGCCTCTTTGATTGTGCGCTGAATGCCACCCGAGCCGGAAACATTTTCACGACCCACACTCCAGTTGCGGCTGGTTTTGACCGTTTCCCGGCGGAGCTGATGAACCGTTATGTCGGCGGAGCACCAGAAGCTTTTGGCATTGATGCAGAAAATATTCTCGCCCTGGGCCGGGAAAATCCTGAAGATATCCATGCGCCTTTCAACATGGCGTGGCTGGCCATTCGCGGTAGCATTATCGTCAATGGCGTCAGCCGCCTGCACGGTGCCGTCAGCCGCCACCTGTTTCAACCGCTTTTCCCGCGCTGGCCCGAAGCAGAAGTTCCGGTTACCCATGTGACCAATGGTGTGCACATGCCTTCATGGGATTCTGCCGAAGCCGATGCCTTGTGGACTGATTGTTGCGGGAAAAAGCGCTGGCTGGGCGACTTGCAA
This sequence comes from Acidithiobacillus sp. TH-A117, assembly GCF_057473465.1. Classification (NCBI taxonomy): domain Bacteria; kingdom Pseudomonadati; phylum Pseudomonadota; class Acidithiobacillia; order Acidithiobacillales; family Acidithiobacillaceae; genus Acidithiobacillus; species Acidithiobacillus sp. TH-A117. Next base: position 132,062 of record NZ_JBYCKQ010000022.1, on the reverse strand, counting down.
AATCTCGAAGCCGAATTTCGCAAAACGCCGGATCAAATCATTTGGGAATTGCGCAGCAGCGGCCGGCAACAGGTCATTCACTTTGCCCGCCAACGCCTGCAGCAGCAACTGGCCCAGGCCCACGCTCCCCAGGAAGAACAGGAGCGTGCCGCTCTGGCTCTGGATCCCAATGCCCTGACCATCGGCTTTGCCCGGCGCTTTACCGCCTATAAGCGGCCTAATCTGCTGCTCAGCAATCCGGAAAGACTCAGACGGTTACTGACCAACCCCCATTATCCCGTGCAAATACTGATTGCTGGCAAAGCCCATCCCCGGGATGAAGTGGGGAAAGGCATGATCCAGGAATGGAACCAGTTTATCCAGCAGCACCCGGAACTGGCCAGTCACATCGTGTTTATTGCGGATTATGACATGCTGGTTGCGGAACACCTGGTCCAGGGAGTAGACCTGTGGATCAACACCCCGCGTCGTCCCTGGGAGGCCAGCGGTACCAGCGGTATGAAGGTGCTGGTCAATGGCGGACTGAATCTGTCGGAACTGGATGGCTGGTGGGCGGAAGCTTACTGCCCTGAAACAGGATGGGCGATTGGGGATCGAGCAGAGCATGATGATGACCTCCAGTGGGACGCTCAGGAGGCAGAAGCGGTCTATCAATTGCTGGAACAGGATATTGTGCCGCTTTTTTACCATGATCGTGATGCCAGCGGTTGCCCGCAAGGCTGGGTACAAAAAATTCGTGAAAGCATGAGTCGCCTGACCCCGCTCTTCAGCAGCAACCGGATGCTCCGGGAGTATGTCTCTAACCTTTACGAACCCGCCGCACGCCTGCTTGCCGCGCGCAGTGAAAAAAACCGTATTGAAGCCATTTGTCAATGGCAGAAAAACATCCGCCAGCATTGGCCGCTGTTGCGCTTTGGCGATTTACATATACACACAGAAAATAATCGTCATTATTTCCAGGTTCATGTGTACCTGGATGATCTGGATTGTGAGGCCATCGCTGTTGAGCTGTTTGCGAACGACGATACCACAGCCCTATGGAAATCATTCCCATGCAGCGCAGTGAGGCGCTCAGGGGGGCCATCAACAGCTACAATTATACGGTTGATATGCCGGCAGACCGGCCTGCAGATGACTATACCCCGCGTATCATTCCCTATCATGCGCACTGCCTGGTCCCCACGGAAAGTGCTGAAATACTGTGGTATCGATAAAAGGACAAGACATTGAACGGACAAATTCCAAATCTGCAAAACATCATCGAAACCGAAAAGAAAATGTTCGGAAAGCATTTATTGCCTGTAGCCATCTTACTCATTCTGATTGGCATTTTTGGCATTATGAGCCCTATTATCCTTTCTGCAGTCACCGACGGAATTATTGCCGCTGTATTGATCCTGTCGGGGGCCACCTGGATTTGGCATAGCCTGCAAATGCGTCAGCATCAGCTCTCGGACTGGCTGAAGCCACTTTTGCTGTTCATAACCGGCGGGATCATGATCGCCATGCCCAACGCCGGCATTGCCGCCATTGGTCTGATGTTTGTCTTGTATTTCATTGTGGATGCCTACCGTAATTTCACCCAGTCCAAGGTCTATCCGGGACACAGCCGGGGCTGGTCCATTTTCAGCGGCATGGTGGACGTGCTCATTGCCCTGCTCTTCGTGGTCACCTGGCCGCGTGGTTCCCTGGTCCTGGTCGGGATTTTCGTGGGTGTCAATCTGATATTTGACGGAATTATTTTACTGATGCTGCGCAATATGAAACCCGATTAAAACCGATTCCATACTCAAATAAAAAAGTAAGATTATATTTATTTATGAAAATAATGAGACCAGAAATAGCCCTGTGCACAGCAAGCTTCCCAGCCGTTTCTGAGATCTCTCTGCAAGCTCCGCCATAATGGACGGGTTTTGTCGTGTTCTGCAGACCACCCACGTTCCTGTATGATGGATGGCAGCTTCTCATTAATCGATACCAGATCGGGATTCAACACCAAGAGCCGCAGTCCATGCAACCAGTATTGATCCATCATTTTGTCTACGGCATCCAGAATTTTTTCAGTATGTTCCAAAAGAATTTGGGCGGCCTCTGGACGAATAAGATATGCTGCGGTCCCCTGAGGTTGGCGAATGTAACGCATCAAACATAATTCCTTATCCACACGGCGATATAATCTGCCACGCCGATCCCATCGCTCACTCATCAGCCGTAAAATATCCCAATCACTTATGGTATCCATAACTAGTGCCATTTTTTGGACAAATTGGGGATGTAATGTCACATCATCCTCAAGAATACACCAGGCCAAATCATCAGATTGTGCACATTGCTGCCAGAGTTTTCTATGACTAAGAAAACAGCCGACTTCACCGGGTGTCATATTATAACCAAAATGTTTTTTTCGATACGATTGATCATAGAAATCAGGATACTCAGCAAGATCCTGAAAAGAATATGCATCAAATAGATTAATTTGCAAACCTAGTCGCTGGCTTTCCGCAATGATATGTAATCGCCGCTCAGAGTGAGTAGCTATAGAAATCACATGAATAGGTGGAATATAATTTCCATTTGCGATAGTTTCAGCATCTGCAAAGCGTTCGCTGTTATCAGTCTTAGCCATAAAATAATCTTTTAATAAAGCTGCCACGACGTTTCCAATGGTAATCACTTTCTGCATCCAGCTCTTCAAGAACACCTTGATAGCGTTTGTATTCTTCATAGCGCAAAGCAAAAAGTTCCCATAAATTGGCGTCATCCTCCCTATTCATGGCCATTAATATATGATATATTTCATCTGTAACAGGTAATACCTGCTTAGATAATCCGGATTCTCTTGGCGGCTCTGAATGGTGTTTTAGAGATTGACTAAGAAAATTCTCAACATAAATTTCAAGCTTTTTATTATCTACGACAAGAGCTAGCATTTCAGCCATCTTATTCACGTTAATTATTGGATCCTGAAGCAAACCATCGTAAGAAATGAAAACATGTGGATATTTTCTGATCAGTGACAAAAATGGTAATACGTAAGCTCCCCACATTAATTGTCCGCGCACCCGCGAAATCCCGTTACGCTTATGCAGAGATTCTGCTACAGCGTAAGGGTGACGCAAAGCAACGACAAACCTTAGTCCAATGTCAGCCTGTTTTGCAGCTTGCAACCAATATGGTAGTACCCGTAATGTTCTCGGATCTTTAAAACCCCAATTGGGGTATTGCTTTATACGGCTTTCAAGCAATTTTTTTGCACGATCCACATAAACATTTAATGGGCCTTCTATAAATAGTGAATCCGGCAGTATCCTCACATCATTCCAAGCAACGTCCGCAAACTCGAGAATCTCCTTGTTTATTTCAAGAACGTCTTTATCCTCCCAATACCCCTTTGGATTATCATCACCCGGTGCAATCAGCGCATTCCCCATTTGTAAACCAAGACACTCAAGCCCTCTAGCAATAGCGCTGGTTCCACTGCGGTGCATACCGATAACGCAGACGATACTTTTTTGAGATTGATGACTATCTGAATTATGTACTGATATATTACCAATCATATAAAAACCTTTCATTTATTTATTAAAGCTTTATTACATAAATCAATAATGAATCTTCATCCGGAAGCGAGTCCCACTCACCTAAAATGTATTATAAGACTTAAGGCGTATCCATGATAAGACTCATTAGCCTGAAGAATTGTTAAGAAGTATGAACAAATCTTGATTCATGACACTGCGCAAATCCCGCAATATTTAACAATGTATTAATATGATTTTATTTTTTTATAGCCACCTGAAGAGTATTTATGATAATCTTAGTATGTTTTATAACCTCAAAGGAAAAGACCATGTTAATGAATATTATTGTTTTTTTGATTGTCGGCGGTATTGCCGGGTGGCTGGCCGGATTGATCATCAAGGGGCGCGGCTTCGGTATTGTTGGCGACATCATCGTCGGTATCATCGGGGCTTTCATCGGTGGCTTCATTCTGACTGCCGTTGGCCTGGCCGGGCTGATTGGTGCAGGCATCATTGGCGCCATTGTCGTAGCCTTGATCGGCGCGATCATTCTTCTGTTGATTATCAAGCTCATTAAAAAATTATAAGCGTTTCCATTCATGAACAACCTGATCATTCTGGCGGGGCTGGTCATTCTCGGCTCAGCCAGCCAGTGGCTGGCATGGCGGGTTAAACTACCCGCCATTTTATTTCTTTTAGGTATTGGTATTCTGGTGGGCCCGATCCTTGGCTGGGTTCACCCGGATCAGTTATTTGGACCACTGCTTTTTCCCGGTATCTCCCTGGCCGTAGCGGTAATCCTTTTTGAGGGGGCGCTGAATCTGCGCTTGCAGGAACTGGGTGGACTGGGTTCCGTTATCCGCAGAATGGTCAGCCTGGGTACTCTCAGCAGTTGGTTGATCCTGGCTGCAGCGACACACTGGATAGCCGGATTCAACTGGTCCATGGCCATATTATTTGGTGCGGTAGTGGTGGTATCAGGACCCACCGTCATCGGGCCGGTACTCCGAGCCGCGCGACCCAACGCGCGTATCAGCAATGTACTCAAATGGGAAAGCATCCTGATTGACCCCATTGGCGCACTCCTGGCCGTGCTGGTTTTTGAGGCGGTCATCGCCCACCATGGTTCCACTGTACTCAGTACTGCTGTAGTCGTGTTCCTGAAGATGCTGGGTGCAGGACTCCTGTTAGGCATCATCGCTGGACAAATTCTGGGATGGCTACTGCGGCAGCGGGCCATACCTGATTATCTGCATGGCGTGGTCGCTCTGGGAAGCGTTTTTATTATTTTTGCCGGTGCCAACCAGATCGCCCATGAATCGGGACTGCTCGCCGTCACCCTGATGGGCATCTGGCTGGCTAACATGCGTGATGTCCCTCTGGAAAACATCTTGAATTTTAAGGAAAGCCTTTCCATTCTGCTGATTTCCATTTTATTTATTCTCCTTGCCGCCCGTCTGGATCTGAAGGCGCTGGAACAAGTCATTGTTTCCGGGGTGTTGTTGATGCTGGTCATTCAACTCATCGCCCAACCCGTCAAGGTCTTGCTGGCTTATGATGGAAAAGAACTCAACTGGAAAGAGCGCTTCATGACCGGGTGGATTGCGCCCAGAGGCATTGTCGCGGCAGCTGGGGCTCCCGTCTATGCCGCCCAACTGGAAGCGCTGAACTATCCGAAAGCCCATTTGTTCGTCCCCCTGACCTTTGCGCTCATTATTGTAACCGTCCTCCTCGCTAGTTTTACCGCCCGTCCCATAGCCAGACTATTGGGTGTCTCTGAAAAAGATCCCCATGGTATCCTGATTGTCGGAGCCAATGCTTTTGCCATTGCGGTTGCCGACAAACTCAAAGATTGGGGATTTCGGCCGTTATTGATTGATGATGAATATCGCCAGATTCAGACAGCGCGCATGGCCGGTCTGGATACTTTTCTGGGTAGCCCGGTCTCTGAGGCGGCAGATCGACAACTGGATCTGGTAGGCTTTGGGTATCTGCTGGCTCTCTCGACGGATGCTGCACGCAATCTGATCGCCTCTTTGCGCTATGATCCGGAATTCGGGCACCGCGCCGTTTTTACCCTCGCGGATGGCAGCAGCCAAAAAACCAGCGCGCGCAACCGGACGGCAAGACAACACCGCCGCCGGCATCTTTTTAATGATGCTGCCACCGCCAGCATGCTGCTGGACAAAATGGAAAAAGGATGGAACATAAAGGTAACCGGGCTCACCGAACAGTTTGACTGGGCACAATATCAGCAGCAATTTCCGCAAGGCTATATCGTATTATTCATTCTGACCAAAAATGGAAAACTGATGATTATCAATAGTGATGACGCCTTCTTGGAGCCGGGTGCCGAAGATCAGGTGATGGCTTTGGTCGCCCCGGAAAATCAAACTCCCCACACAGATGTCCCATAAATCCGATCTACCAGACTCTCCCTGCCTGGGATTTTGTACCACCGCACTGGGTGATGAGGTCTGCAAGTCTTGTGGCCGGACTTTTGCAGAAGTTTGTCAGTGGATTACCATGACCCCTGAACAAAAAGCAGTAACCTGGCAACGCATTCGCCAAAATGGCTGGTGGGATCAGCAACGTAAAGCCAAGGGATTGTGACCCCACCAAACAAAAATATCAATTTTATTATTTGCTTATGTTTACAACCAGTAGCTGAGATGATAGCCTTTGCTGATAAAGAACCTACCTGGTCATGCTTCATCTGATTAAGGATTCAAGCCACCTTTGAACTACCCAGAAAAAACAGAAACCCTGGCACCTGATGAAGCTCAGGTGATTCTAGCGCAGATTTCCGGGCTGGAGTTATTAAAGCGACATCCTCTACCTCATTCCCTAACGCTGCACAGAAAAATACTTTTCCTTAATCAATCCGCCATTAGCCTTTTTGAAGGGGAAACTGCAGATTTCTTTTTAGGTAAGGATCTAACTGCATTTATTCATCCCTTGGATCATGGACGTATTCTTGATCGCCTGGAATTACTGAGTTCACATTATCCCCAAAACAAGCCTACAGAATCTCGGGTCTACACCGTCTGCGGCAAAATAAAACACGTTATCTCTATCAGCTCCATAATTGAAATTGCTGGAAAAACTCTAGTTTTGTCCATAGCTACTGAGCTGAATGAGGAAATGGGACATGGTATCAGTCAATCCGAACAGAATTTTCAGCGCCTGTTTGAAAACATGCTGGATGTTTTCTACCGGACAGATAGTGAACAAAACCTCACTCTGGTAGGACCGGCAGCCTATAATGTATTAGGTTACACCCCAGATGAAGTAATAGGCCTTCCCGCAGCAAATTTTTATTATTATCCTGAAGATCGTGAAAAGGTAGTTTCCGCGATAAAAAAACATAAAAAAATTCAAAACTTTCCGGCACGTTTGCGACATAAAAAAGGTCATATTGTTGATATAGAAATCACCAGCCAGGCTATATATGGCCCCAACAATACTTTTCTCGGTATGGAAGGTATTTTCAGAGATGTCAGCGAGCAGGTAGCCTTCAAGGAAAAATTGCAGCATCTGGCGACTATTGATGTAATGACTGGCATATTGAATCGAAGAGCCTTTCTCGAAAAAGCCAATCTGCATATCAAACACCTGCGAAGACACCCTGAAAACAGTTTGCTCGCGGTGATAGACATGGATAAATTCAAACCCATCAATGATCTTTATGGACACCTGAATGGAGATCGCGTTCTCAAGATTTTTGTTTCGCTTTTGAGGGAGACTCTCCGGGAAACTGATATTTTTGGTCGTTTGGGTGGAGATGAATTTGCCATCATTTTCAGAAACTGCAACTTGATGGAAGTCACGGACATCCTCTCACGCGTGCAGGCGAAAATGAAAAAAGTCAAAATCACCCTGGCTGATGATGCAGTATCGATTTCTGCCAGTATCGGCTTGACCGAGCTTTGCCAAGAAGATCAGCCATTTTCCCTGGCCCTGGCCAGGGCAGATCGGGCCCTTTACCAGGTCAAACAGAATGGAGGGGGCAACTTCGCCACAAACACAGCCCCTGCTCCTACCTAACTTTGTGTAGTAACCTTGCAATACTTGCAAGATCACCTGTACAACAAATCAGAATCCGTCAAAACTTGCACCCGCAAAAAAAACCATGTAAAAAAGACTTCCCTTAAGCGATGTGGTTATTTTGATTTGAAAAAATTTTTTGTGGCCGCAGTGACGGCCGGAATCAGCTTTCTGTTTATCATCGCGCCGCAACCCTTGCAGCGTAGCATTCCCGGGCTCCCCACAAGAATTTCTCTGTTGACCGCCAAGCCCTCTGCAAGCAGTGAACACGCCCATAAGCACCGGCAACATGCCGCCGTTTCGGCAGGGGCAAGTTCAATATCCATGGGGGCATGGCAGAATCTGGCCGGGATTTATAGTCAGGATGTGCTGTATGCGTCCCGGAAAACCGGGGTTTCCCGCAAATTGCTGGCGGCAGTGATTCATGTCGAAAGTCGTGCCAGCAATGTAGTCAGTGATGCCGGGGCGGTAGGACCCATGCAGCTCATGCCCAGTACCGCCTGGCGTATTCTCCATGTCAATCCCTGGAAACCGCGTCAAAACATCGTGGGTGGCGCGCGCTACTTGCGACGGTTGCTGACGATTTTTCATGGACATCTGCGCGAGGCCCTCGAAGCCTATAATGCCGGCCCCACTACAGTCGCCCAGGGAGTGATTCCCATACCGGCACAAGTATATGCCACACAGGTAATGGCGCTGGCCACCTGACTGGAAACAGCAGGGGTTTGGCTTTTCGTCATAGGCAACGCCGAACTGCTGATTCGACCGATTATTCGGCTAGTCCGCCATATTCATCTTCAGAAAATGCCGGGCAGCAGTTGGGATATGTAATACCGCTTCATCAGCGCGCAGGCTTCAGGTAACGCAGGATGCCGAGCCGGGCGGTGGCTTTGGCTATCAGATCATCATAATCCGGCACGCGCTCACGCGCCCAGGCACTGGCAAACTGGTCCGTGGTTTGAACGGTGTTTTTGGCATACAAGCCGCGAAATTGCCAGATTGCGAGCCAGAAACACGCCGTGGCTACTCCGGCATCCAGCAAGCGCGGCATCAGCGCGAGAGGCACCTGCATCAACACGATATCCAGTATCACGCAGAGCAGGAAGGCGGCCATTCCCAAACGCCAACGCTGACTGCGCTTGGGCACCCGGGCTCGACCCAGCTCCCTGGCTAGGAGTGCGCGTCGCCACTCCAGTGGCTGCTCCGCCAACGCCGGAGACAAAAAAATCGCTCCGGTGATGGGCTCCTGTAATGCACCCGCATTATCGGCCAGGGTACTGTAAAAAACCGGTGTATGGGCAGCACCGAGATCATTCCGCAGGCTATGCAACTGAGGATCACGGCGTAACCAATCGTTTATGAACATGATGGACTCCTGAGTCTGCAAGTAAGTCAGCCGCTTTCTGACAACAAACGACTTACCTTTACCTCAGCAAAAGTCATTCCAGGTAAATAACTGCCACCTCCTGGTGCTGCCACCCCTTTTTTCTGTCGAATAGCCTATGCTGCCCTCGACTTATGCACCATTTAAGCGCGTTCGCACCTTGTTAGTGCACACACACAATCCTCTCTGCCCGAGATTTGGCCGTTGCGGAGGAGCATTTCTGCACCGCCCCTATATCCCAGGAACCAGACTCAACCCATTACCTGAACAGCGACTGTGTACCATTTAACGCAGGGAACGTCCCTTGCCGGCCCGCTTCCCGCGACACATCTCCAGGCGGTTCTTGCGGATATTACGCGGTAATGTCTGTACTTCAGGATCAATAAACAAGTTTTGCATATAAGCCTGGGCGGCCAGAGTCATCAATTTGACCCCCTTCCCTTTGGGAAGCTGCTTGATTTCCGCCACAGGAAACAGCAAGCCATGACCATCGGAAGACACACAGAGAATTTCTGAAGAAGGATCAGAAACGGGCAGGAGGGGCAGTGGATACTCATCCGCCTCCAGAGACAAAAATGCCTTACCCGCACGATTGCGTCCCGTCATGTTTTCCAGGGCAGTGATAAAGGCATAAGCACCACTGCTCGCCACCAACCATAAACTGTCGGAGGGACCACAAGCCACAGATTGCAGTGTCGCCCCGATCTGAAAGTCCACCTGACTGGAAGCGGGCACCCCATCGCCACGGCCGCCGGGAAGCTGACTGACCGGCAGGGAATAGGCGCGACCTGTTTGATCCAACAACACCAACTGATCCACAGAACGGACTTCAAAAACCTGCAAGAGCTGGTCTCCCTCCTTGAAGGTCAGACTGTCTATGGCGATTCCATGCCCAGCGCGACTGCGTAACCAGCCTTTACGCGAGACAATCACCGTTACCGGCTCGTCGGTGACGGCCGCCACGATGGTCTGTACTGACTTGCCGGTAATAGCCGCATCAGCCTGCAATAAGGTGCGGCGGTTGTCGCCGAATTTTTGCGCATCTGCGCTGATTTCCTCTACCAACAACGCTCTCAGGCGTTTCTCATGGGCCAGCAAACCCGCCAGATATTCGGCATTGTCCCGTTTATCCTGCAATTCCTTTTCCAATTCGATGCCGGCCAGCCGGGCCAATTGCCGCAGCCGTATTTCAAGAATGTCTTCGGCCTGGATTTCCGTCAGAGCAAAATGCTGAATGAGATCCGTCTTGGGATCATCGGACTCCCGAATCACCCGGATCACCGCATCAATGTCCAGCAACACCCGCAAGCGTCCTTCGAGAATGTGAATACGCGCCAGGGCCTTGTCCAAACGGAACTGGCTGCGGCGGCGCACGGTGCGAAGACGATAGGTGACCCATTGTCGCAAAATCTCTGTCAGCGACAGGCAGGGCGCACGCCCCTCCAGATCCAGTACCGTCAGATTGATGGACTGGTTGGATTCAAGGGAAGTACGGGCCAGCAAATAGGTCATCAGTTGCTGGGGATCCTGATTCCGAGAGCGCGGTTCAATCACAATGCGTACGGCGTGATCCTTACCGGACTCATCACGCACCGTCTCTATCTGGGAGAGCATGGCGGTTTTGCTGGATTGCTGTTCGGCGGTCAGGGTTTTCTTCTTGCCCTCGCCCCGGGGCTGGGGGTTGGAGAGGTTTTCGATTTCCGAGAGAATCTGGGCGGTGGAAACGCCGGGTGGCAGTTCATGAATACTGATGCGCCATTCGCCCCGCGCCAGTTTTTCGACTTCCCAACGGGCACGCACCCGAATACTGCCACGCCCGGATTGGTAAGCCTCACGAATCTGTTCGGGTGTGGATATGATCTGCCCGCCTCCGGGAAAATCAGGGCCGGGAATTTGTTCCAGAATGGCCGCGTCGGTCAGCTCCGGGGAAGCGGCCAACTGCGCGCAAACCGCTGCCAGTTCGCGCAAATTATGGGGGGGGATTTCTGTGGCCATCCCGACGGCAATGCCGGAAGCGCCATTCATCAACAAAAAGGGAAGTCGCGCCGGCAAAGTCACGGGTTCTTCGAGGGTACCATCATAATTACTGCGAAAATCTACCGTACCTTCGTCTATTTCGCCGAGCAGTAATTCAGAAATCGGCGTCAAATTGGCTTCGGTATAGCGCATGGCAGCTGCCGAGTCGCCATCCAGAGAACCAAAATTCCCCTGCCCATCCACCACCGGATAACGTAGGGTAAAATGCTGGGCCATCCGGACCATGGCATCATAAACCGAACTGTCGCCATGAGGATGCCACTTGCCGATCACCTCCCCCACCACCCGGGCGGATTTGACGTGTTTGGGCGAGCGTTGCAAACCCATATCGCGCATGGCAAACAAAATGCGTCTTTGTACCGGCTTCTGACCATCCGCCAGGGCCGGAATGGCGCGTCCGGTCACCACACTCATGGCATAAGCCAAGTAGGCTTTCGCGGCATATTCCGCGAGGGGCGGGGTGGGATCTTCGGGGCTTTCTCCGTTGCCAGCCGGAGAATATGGCGGGGGCGGTGATGCATCGGAAGCACTGGTTGCCGGAACCGCTGGTGCCTTGGAAGATGGATTTTGGGGGTCAGCCTCTTCTGCACTCAGACCCGCAAACAGGTCCAGGGTATTACTCATGACCAATTTCTCTTATACACATGCAGCACCATAATCTCCCACAAATTCAATCGGACAAGCCCGCGCTGATTTTCGCCGGTTATCCGGTTTCAGATATCCAGATCCGCCGTCCAGCCATCTCTTTCCATCCATTCCCGCCGCCCTCCTGCCGACTGCTTGCCCATGAGCAGCGTAAAGCGCTCTTGCAGTGTGGCCAACTCGGAAGGGTGTATGATCAAAGGTACCAGAGAGCGGGTATCGGGACACATGGCCGTTTCCCAGAGTTGATCCGGATTCATTTCACCCAGGCCCTTGAAGCGCTGCACCGCAATGGCCGACTCCTTGACCCCTTCGGCGCGCAGACGCTCCATGGCCGCATCGCGCTCTGCTTCTGCCTCACAATAAATCTTCCGGGCCTTGCCGCGCCAGGTGGCATCCACCCGATACAAGGGCGGTTTCACCACAAATACGTGCCCTTGCCTGAGCAGTGCGGGAAAATGGCGGAGAAACAAGGTCAAAATCAGCACCTGAATATGACTGCCATCCACATCGGCATCCGATAAGATCATGATTTTGCCATAGCGCAATCCCGCCAGCACTTGCTGCGGATTTGCCGCAAACGTGTGGGGTTCGATACCCAGCGCCACTGCCATGTTGTGGACTTCCTGATTTTTGAAGATGAGGTCCGCATCCACCTCCCAGGTATTGAGCACCTTACCGCGAAGGGGTAACAGTGCCTGATATTCCTTGTCCCGGGCCGCCTTGGCGGAGCCTCCGGCAGAATCTCCCTCCACCAGAAACAGCTCATTACGCTGGATATCCTCACTTTCGCAATCGGTCAGCTTGCCGGGCAAGGTCGCCAGACCCGATCCCTTCTTGCGTTCTATTTTCTGTGCTGCCCGACTGCGCAGCTGAGCGCTCTGTATGGCCTGCTCGACAATGGCCTTGCCTGCCTCGGGATGACTGTTCAGCCATAACTCCAGGGGATCGCGAATGGTCTGGACCATGAGCTTGTAAGCATCCCGACTGGTGAGCTTATCTTTGGTCTGCCCCTGAAACTGGGGATCCAGGATTCTGGCGGACAGCACCACCGCCATTTTGCCAGTCACGTCATCCTGCACCAGCTTCAATTTGGCGGGCACCAGACTGTGATGCTCCATAAAACTGCGCACAGCCTCAAAAACTCCGGCCCGAAAACCCGATTCGTGGGTTCCTCCGTCCAGAGTGGGAATCAGATTCACATAGGTTTCCGGACGCGGGCTCCCCTGCCCGGCCCAGCACAGCGCCCAACTCGCACCTTCTCCCTGGGCAAAACCATTACCATCGTCACTTTGATACATTTCTCCGGCAAAAACCGGCGTTATGGGCTCCGCTTCACTGAGCATCTCTTCCAGATATTCGGCCAGCCCCGCCTCATACTTCCAGATCAGAGGCTCCTGCTCCGGCGTATTTAAAATCACCTGCAGGCCCGGCAGGAGAATAGCCTTGGCACGCAGAAGATGGGTCAATTCACGCACATTGACCCGAGGTGAATCAAAATAGCGGGGGTCCGGCCAGACTTGGACACGGGTGCCGTGCTGACGGGCATGACTGTTTTCGACCCTGGTCAGCCCTTGCGAAAGAGCGCTCTCGACAAAACCCAGCTGATAGCGACCATACCCACCCCCTTCAGGATCGCGAGTGCGAATATCTACCTGCAGACGACTGGACAGCGCATTGGTCACGGCCACACCGACACCATGCAAGCCACCAGAAAAGCGATACGCCGAAGCCTTGTCGGTCTTGTCAAACTTTCCGCCCGCGTGCAGGGTCGTAAAGGCCAACTCGGCGGCTGGCCGGGTTTCTCCGGGAGGGATTCCCACCGGAATCCCGCGACCATTATCCTCGACAATGACCGATCCATCGCCCAGCAGGGTCACTTCAATGCGGGTCGCATGTCCCGCCAGAGCTTCATCGGCAGAATTATCAATGAGCTCCTGCACCATATGGGTGGGACAGCTTGTCCGTGTGTACATGCCGGGGCGCAGGCGTACCGGCTCCAGGCCCTTGAGAACCGTAAATTGTTCGGCGCTATAGTTCAAGACAGTCAATTCCTTTGGTTGCGCATCGCCCGGCGCAGAAGCCGCTTTGCCACCCGGACCATCATAAAGGGGAATGCGGTCCTTGGGCAGTCCTTGCTCTTTGCCAGGGCTGACAGCAGGCACCATCAGCACAGCGATGAAAGTGCATTTTTTCAGATTCATCAAATTGTCACATTTCTCCGTTATGATCCCGGAATGAGCATCGAGACTTTTCCAAGCACGTGTCGATGCGCGGTAAGCAACCACTAACACGGATAACATGACCACAGGCAGACTCAGAATTGCCCTGATTACCGAGACTTACCCGCCTGAAATCAATGGCGTGGCTCTTACTCTGGGTAAGGCAGTGGCAGCCCTGCAAGCACGCGGACATACGGTTCACATCATGCGTCCCCGGCAACAGGAAGAACCTCTTCAGGAAGGACTGGTCGCGGCATTTCCCCTGTTTTTTTATCCCCAGGTCAAGTTGGGCTGGGCTAGTCCGGCCGCCATTAGCCATTGCCTGCAAAGCTGGGGTAGCGAAGTGGTCCATATCGCCACAGAAGGTCCCTTGGGTTATGCAGCCCTGCTGGCTGCCAAAAAGCTGAATCTGCCCGTCGTGACCAGTTTCCACACCAATTTCGATCAATATTTCTCCCTCTACGGGATTCCCGCTCTGCGCCATCTCGCGCGTGCTTACTTACGGCACTTTCACAATGCCACCCGCCAGACTCTGGTCCCCAGTCAAGGAACCCTGCAACGACTCCATCAGCAGGGTTTTCTCCATCTTCAGCAATGGGGGCGCGGGGTTGATACTCAGCACTTTCATCCCCAATGGCGCGATGTGCAGCTGCGTCAGCAGTTGGGACTGGAAGATCAAGATTTACTGCTGCTCTATGTGGGCCGTCTCGCCCGGGAAAAAAACCTGCCTCCCCTGCTCGCGGCTTTTCGCCAACTCAGCAAGGATTATCCCCGAGCCATGCTGGCCTTGGTCGGTGATGGTCCCCTACGTGACGAAATCAGCCAGTTTGCCCAGCAACGGATTTATTGTGCCGGCATGAAAAGCGGCATGGACCTCGCCCGCTGGTATGCCAGCGCAGATCTGTTCTGCTTTCCTTCCTGCAGCGAAACCTTTGGGAATGTCGTTCTGGAAGCCCAGGCCAGCGCCTTACCCATCATCGCCTATGACTGTCCGGGCGTTTGCGAACAGGTTCGGGATGGCGTACACGGCCTGCTGCTGCCACGGGGTAGTGACTGGGACAGAGCACTACACGCACTTTGCGCCAACCCCGCAGATCGTCAACACCTGGGTGCTGCGGGGCGCCTGCGCGCCGAATCGCAAAGTTGGGAGCGCAGCTTTGACGTGCTTGAAGCCGCTTATCGCCAACAAGTCCCCTCTTGCTGATTTTCTGGAAAATCCATGCGCATCCTTATGATTTCAGATACCTATTTCCCGCGTATCAGCGGTGTGGCCACCTCCATTCGCAGTTTTCGTCAGGGCTTGGAGCAACTCGGACATCAGGTCGATTTGCTCGTTCCTGATTATGATACCAACAGCGAGGATGGCCCCGGAATAATGCGCATACCCTCTCGGAAAATTCCTCCGTATCCGGAGGAGCGGTTCATGCGCCCGCGCAATCTGCTGCAGAGCAAGCCCATGCTGGCTGCCCGGCAATATGATGTATTACACATTCAAACGCCCTTTGTGGCCCATTATCTGGGCAAGCATCTGGCCCGTCGACTGAACTTGCCGGTTGTCAGTTCCTATCACACCTATTTTGAGGCCTATCTCGGTCATTACTACAGAAAAATCCCCGGGCGGATCCGTCAGGCCATGGCGCGTATTCCCTCCCGTCAACAATGCGCCGCTGTGGATGGCTTGATTGTGCCATCTCAGGCCATGGCTACAGTGCTGCGAAGTTATGGGGTGAAAACCCCCATACAGATTATCCCTACCGGTATTCGCATACATCACGAAACACGTTTATCCGAAGGTCGTGCGCAATTCCGTCAGCGCCACGCCATTGCCGAAAATCGCCCCGTACTGTTATATGCCGGACGCATCGCCCCGGAAAAAAACATTGGCCTGCTCCTTGCCATGCTCCGCCAGCTCCGTCAGCAGCAGCCGGAGGTTTTGTTCTTACTGGCCGGAGATGGTCCCGCCCGTCCCGCCCTCGAAAAAACCATGCGGGACAACCAACTCACGGAACATGTCCGTTTTTTGGGTTATCTGGATCATCTCCACGAACTGCCGCAGGCTTATGCCGCTGCAGACCTTCTGGTATTTGCCTCGGAAACGGAAACCCAGGGCATGGTCTTGCTGGAAGCGCTGGCGGCAGGCTTGCCGGTAGTTGCCGTACCCGTTATGGGCGCTGCGGATATTCTCAAGAGCGGGATAGGCACCCGCTCTGCTCCCGCCGATCCCGGCGCATTTGCCCAGATATGCGCCGACATCCTTGCCGACCGCAAACAGCTGGAGCAATTGTCCATTGAAGCCAGAAAGCTGGCCGATCATTGGTCAGAAACCAGCATGGTTACCCGGCTGGCTGATTTTTATCAGGATATCATCACTCCAAAGGTATCCATGCGGGCAACGAGTTAAGCCTACATAACAGGGTAGATCACCTTGTTTTCAAGAGCTCGTCACACCAGTATTGACAGATGTTTTTTGACAGCACCAATAGAGATATTCCATTTTTCTCTTCATGAAACCGGTCAGCAACATCTTTACGGCCACCTGACAGCGCGTACCCGAAGTGAGAGGCTCACTACGGACCACCTGAACAATAGTTTCACAACTACCACACTCGCCTGTGGCAAACTCAAGTAACATTTTTTCCTTAGAATGAATAGGCATAGCGGGCATGAAAAAACGAATTCCGGTAGGACTGAAATCAGCCATTTTTCCCTGCAGTTGCAAACCGTCTTTACAGAAAACCTGCAACGGCTCGGTCAAGGGAATTCGCGAAAAATGCCGGACAGCACGATGATAAATCACTACCGGCACTGTTAACATCAATATATTTTCAGACACCTGCAGCACTTTCGCAAAAAAAGCATACAGTTGACTACCTGACCCTATCGTCACCAGTAAGGATCCGGTTTCATCCTGGTAACTTCGTGGCCAGACATTATTAAAGCGTAAAAGAATCATTTCAGGGCTGACCGAATATAAACTACATAGCTTTCCAGAATCTGTCTCGGCAGGTGAAAACACCACGACATCCTGGGACAGCAGACGATTGAGCAGCTGCTGCGGGTTTTCCTGGACGATCTCCTGAAAAATAGCTTCGATGCTTTCCAGATACTGAGCGAATTTTCTTCCAGCTCGGGGAGGAAGAACCAGGCTCAAATTACTTTTGACGATCTCGGAAGCTGACATACTTGTCTCTTTTTTATGGTACCAGAAGCAAACCCTAGCAAAATTTATTCCTCCATATGACCTCCCTTTATATCCTCAGCTTCTCAGCCGCAATGGACCCGAAACCCCACGAGGAATGTAATTAAATTGGTACATATTTTGCGAATTAAACATAATTTCACTAAAAAACAAGTGCTAAAATTTTTTTCAATGCATAAGATATTTGTTACAGTTCGTCTTAAATTGGCGCAGACTGCTCTTTGCAGAGCCTCCCTGCCCCCGCTACAATCAGACATCGATTAGTCGTGCACTAGTCGATGCAATCCATACATGTCGGAGGATACCCATGCTTACTGAACATCAAGATTTAAAAACAGAATTCCCCGAACTGGCAGGCCGGATGGAGCAACTCCTGGCCGAACAAGGCCACTTTGCAAAAATATACGCGGAATTCAATGCGTTGACGGCTGAGATCGAGCACATCGAACGCAATGATGCCGCAACCGGCTCTCAGAGCCTGGAAGACTTGAAGAAAAAACGTTTGCTGCGCAAAGACGAAATTTATCGCATGCTGACTGCTGCTTAACTTTCTGAAGAATCCGACAAGCTGCCTACTGCTGCCGGATTCTTTATAAGCTTCTTCAAGCTTCTTCCGCCAGCCATTGGCTCAAAACGGGAATATCCACAACAACCGGTTTCCCGGCATCCTTGCCTTGCAGCACCTGCGCCGGAACGCCGGGATCCCCCAACTGATCCAGCACTCTCAGGGCCGAAGAAAAATCCTGATTCCGGGTATATTCGGTTTGGGTAATCACCGTCGCCAGACCGGCAGCAACTGCTGAGCGTAACCCATTGTTTGAATCTTCCAGTGCCAGACAATCGCCGGCAGGAAAACCCAACTGCTCCAGCACATACGTATAAATATCCGGGGCCGGTTTCTTGTGGGGCACAATATCTCCTGCACCAATGATCTGAAAACGCTCAGGGCCGTCCTGACCCAGAGTACTTTTCAGCAACGATTCCACATTGGCAGGTGTAGTAGTCGTGGCGATGGCCAAGGGCAATCCGGCATCCCTGGCGGCATTGAGCAGTCGCTCCACCCCTGGCCGTAGCGGTAACAAACCGGCCTGCATCATCTCCACATAAATAGCCGTTTTCTGCTGATGAATCCGGGCAATATCTCCATCACTGAGTTGCGGCAGAGTCGGATGGTCATTCAAAAAACAACGCAAACGCTCCTTGCCACCGGTTACTTTCAGATAATGTCCATAGGTGGGCACATCCCATTCAAAGGGCAGGCCGGCGGCCGCAAAGGCCTGATTGAAAGCCACCCGATGGGCGTCCCTTTCGGTATCGGCCAGAGTTCCGTCTACATCAAATATCAAGGCGCGCAAGGGCATGGATTTCTTCCTGGTACTGGTGAGAACAGGACAGCATTGTAAACACAAGCCGCAACATTGCCAAAATACCCAATCTCTGTTACACCTAGGCGGATTTATGACAAAGACAGGAAGATCACATGGCAGACAACGCCTCTCAGGCTGCTGACATCAGCGCCAACCCGTTGCACCACAACAGTACGCAGCCCAAAAGCACTCAGCAATACACGGCCTTTGTGCCTTACGAACCCAAGCCTGGCGAAGAGTATATGAACGCCGCGCAAGTCGCCCATTTCCAGAAAATTCTCGAAGACTGGCGTGGTGAATTGATGGAAGAAGTGGATCGGACCGTTCAGCACATGCAAATGGAAAATGTGAATTATTCGGATCCCAACGATCGCGCCAGCCTGGAAACCGATATGGGCTTGGAATTGCGGGCGCGGGACCGGGAACGCAAGCTGATTCGCAAAATCACTCAGGCCTTGGGCCGCATCAAGGAAGGAGAATACGGTTATTGCGAAGCCTGCGGGGTAGAAATCGGCCTGCGTCGCCTGGAAGCCAGACCGACCGCCACCCTCTGCATTGATTGCAAAACTCTGGAAGAAAAACGCGAAAAGCAGATGGCCCAGGATTAGCCAGCAGTTCTGTTCAACACCTGATAAAACATAGCGCAGCACTGCCCGGCGCTGCGCGCGCCCAAGGCGCTGTATAAAATCCGGGTATCAACAAAAGATGTCCATGAGCATCCCGGAGTAAAGGAATATGCTCCCGCCATTCAGGGGGTACAGCGGCTTCCAGCAGGATTTTTTTTAATGGCCGGTGTTGCCCGGAGGGCATACGGATTTTCTCACCGGGCTGACGTCGTCGCCAGCACAAGTTTTCTCTTGAAACTTCCGCCGTCAATGCCTGATGCCCTTTGTCCGGAGACAATTCCAGAGGCAAGTGTGGAATAACCTGACATTCCCAGCCCGCAAATGGCAGAGGCTCATCGCTTTGCCAGGGCCCCTCCGACCAATTTCCGCTAAAGTCCGGGCTCCGCCACAGATAAAGGGTGTGCCCCTGCAACCAGCAAGCGCCACCTGTCCATTGGATATGCTGACTCACCCCGGAATCCAGGGCTTGTTGCAGCACCGCCAGGCGCGCCTGACTGGGAAGAGGCACTTGCAACTTTTGTAACCAGCCGCGCAGAAACATGCGCTGCAGAGCCGGGGATAATTCCCGCAAAAAATGCAAAGAAAGCGCCTCTGCTCGCAGTTGCGGAAAAGCGGCGCGATGGCGTTCCCAATAAATGGCAAACCAGTCCTCCACCAGCGCATGCACATCCCCCAGATTTTCAGCCGTCCGCGCCACTGAATCTACCGCGTGCTGCCAACCCAATTCCTGCAGGAGAGGTAACAACTGCTGGCGCACCCGCACCCGGTCAAAACGCGGATCCTGATTGGCGGGATCCTGCAAATAGGGGATATTTTTTTTCTGGAGATAATCAAGCAAAACCTTTTTGGGTATTTGCAACAGAGGGCGCAACAATTGTCCCTTGCCCAGCGGCTTTTGCCGGGGCATGGCAGCGAGGCCGGCAATGCCGGTGCCCCGCAACAACTGCAGGAAAAAGGTTTCGGCTTGATCCTGTTGGTGCTGGGCCGTCAACAGCAGATCTCCCTCCTGCAACTGTGCAGCCAGCACTGCGTAGCGTCCGCGCCGGGCCCGATCTTCCGGACCCTCCCCGATCGTTTCCGGAGGCAGCCGCAACACCGTACAAGGAACGCCCAAAGTATGGGCCCGGGTGACACAAAAATCTGCCCAGACCGGGCTTTGCGCATGCCAGCCATGATCGACATGCAGGGCATGAACCGGGTATTCGAGAGCGACCAGAGCAGCAAGCAAGGCAGTGGAGTCGGAACCGCCACTATAAGCCACAAAAAACGGCCGCCCCGAGGACAGCGGCCATTCTTGCAAACAGGTCTGGAGCCTCCGCTCCAGTTCAGGCCGCGCCAACCACTCCATAATGCATGAGTCGTTCATAGCGGGTGGTCAACAACTTGGAAGTTTCCAGGGTTTTCAGCTCTTCCAGATGCCGGGCCAGACTCTCCCGAAGCTGGGTGAAAACTGCCTCCGGGTCCCGATGGGCACCACCCAGGGGTTCCACCAGCACCTCATCCACCAACCCCAGGGATTGCAAACGCCGGGCAGTAATACCCAGGGTCTCGGCCGCTTCAGCCGCCATGGCCGCATCTTTCCAGAGAATGGATGCGCAACCCTCGGGAGAAATCACCGAATACACACTGTACTCCAGCATCAACATGCGGTCGCCGACGCCAATGGCGAGGGCGCCACCAGACCCTCCCTCACCGATAACCGTGCAGATGATGGGCACAGGTAAATCCGACATGACCGCCAGATTACGGGCAATGGCCTCGCTCTGCCCGCGTTCTTCCGCGCCGATACCCGGATAAGCTCCGGGCGTATCGATGAAAGTGAACACCGGCAATTGAAAGCGTTCGGCAAGGCGCAGCAGGCGTAAAGCCTTCCGATAACCTTCAGGGCGCGGCATACCGAAATTACGCTGGATTTTTTCCTTGGTATCGCGGCCCTTCTGATGCCCCATCCAGACAATGGGATGACCATTAAAGCGGGCCAGCCCGCCGATAATCGCCTGATCATCGGCAAAAGCGCGATCCCCTGCAAGAATCTGCACTTCGGTAAACAGTGCCTGCACATAATCCAAAGTGTAGGGGCGCTGAGGATGACGGGCCACCTGGACGGTCTGCCAGGCGCCCAACTTGCTATAGAGGCGTTGCAGCTCCTTTCGGGCCTTCACTTCCAGGCGTTTGATTTCATCGGCAATACCCGGCTGGTTGAGGGCGTGCAGCTCCTCGACTTTGGCATCCAGTTCGGCGACGCCTTGTTCAAAATCCAGATAACTGATTTTCATCGATACTCCTGACAAACATGAACATTGACCTTAAGCAGGACGGCGGGTTTTGCGCGGCCCACGCTCCAGAGGAATCACATTATTGACCAGTGACTGGGCAGCGCGATGACTCCACTGCCAGCGCCCCTCGGGCAGCAGGGTGCGCAGCGCCTCTAATGCCTCTTCACTGGCGGCAAAACTGAAGCTTTCCGGGACTTTTAACAGCACCAGCAGGTCCTTGTCTACCGGCATACGCAAGTGCAAACGTACCGTGCCCGGATATTGCTGCAACCAGTCACGCAGTTGCTCAGGGATCAACGGCGCATCCCCGGGAATCTCCAGTATCAATTCTGCGGCCAGTTCTGCCCGCGCCTGATGACGATCCATTACCCGTAAAGCACTCAGACGCAGCCCCCCCGAGTAACTATCTTCCCCTACCTCGCCAAGCACCAGCACTGGTTCCTCCCCATCGCCGATTTTTCCTGCCTGGGCCCAGACTTCGGCAAATACCACCACTTCGAGACGACCGACACCATCATCCAGGGTCAGAAAATAAATCCGGTCGCCTCTTTTGGTGCGGGTACTGCGCCGGGCGACCACCAATCCTGCCACCAGCACCACGGTCCCCGACGAAAGTTGACCCAATGGCTGGACACCCAGTTCCGCCAGCTCGTCGCGCAAGGTATCCATGGGATGGCCACTGAAATAAAAACCCAGGGTTTCCCGCTCCTGGCGGAGCGTTTCAGTGGATGTCCAGGGAACAGCCTGACTCATAGGCGGCGCAACCGGTAAAGCTTCCAGCCCCGCAAACAGCGATTCCTGCTGGCTGGCCTGACTGTGCTGATATTGTGCGGCGGCTTCCATGGTATTTTCCAGCGAGGCAAGGAGATCAGCCCGCGACACCTGCCAGTCATCCATGGCTCCAGCTCGAATCAGGGCCTCCAGAGCGCGGCGATTGATTTTTTGACTGTCCACCCGGCAAAGCAGGTCAAAAAGACTGGCAAACGGTCCCTCGCCACGCGCATCCAGAATACTCTGAATAGCCGCCCGGCCAAGTCCCTTGATGGCCCCCAGGCCAAAGCGGATATCCTGGTCACCCTCGGGGCGAAATTCCAGACCACTGCACTGGACACTGGGCGGGGCAATGCGCAGGCCCATGCGTTGGCATTCAGCAATCATCGCGACGACCTTGTCAGTGTGATCCATATCGGCCGTCAGTACGGCAGCCATAAAAAACTGCGGATAATGCGCCTTGAGATAGGCCGTCTGATAAGAAACCAGTGCGTAGGCAGCGGAATGGGATTTATTGAATCCATATTCGGCAAACTTTTCCATCAGATCAAAAATAGCGCCGGCCTGATCAGGTTGCAGGCCATTTTTATGGGCGCCTTCCAGAAAAATACTGCGCTGTTTGGCCATTTCCTCGGGCTTTTTCTTGCCCATGGCGCGGCGCAGCAAATCGGCGCCACCCAGGGAGTATCCCGCCAGCACCTGAGCGGACTGCATGACCTGCTCTTGATAGACAATCACTCCATAGGTTTCCTGGAGAATCGGCGCTAAATCGGGATGCAAATAGGTGACCTGGGCTTTACCATGTTTGCGGGCGATAAAATCATCCACCATGCCCGACTGCAGGGGGCCCGGACGAAACAGGGCGACCAGGGCGACAATATCTTCAAAAGTATCGGGTTGCAGGCGGCGGACCAGATCGCGCATGCCCGAAGATTCAAGCTGGAAGACGGCCACCGTTTCCGTGGATTTGAGGAGAGCATAGGTTTCCGGGTCGTCCAGCGGTAGCTGCTGGATAGCCAGAGGCGCACGGGACGGGTCTGCAGCATTGATGAGCTTGACGGCCATATCAATGATAGTCAGGGTTCGCAGACCGAGAAAGTCGAACTTGACCAGGCCCATTTTTTCGACATCATCCTTATCCAGTTGAGTCACATTGCCACTTTCACCCGAACTGTCGGTAAACAGAGGCAGACGATCAGCCAGTGGCTCCGGAGAAATGACCACCCCCCCCGCATGGGTGGAAGCATGGCGGGGCAGCCCTTCCAAGCGCAGGGCAATATCCAGCAAATCCCGGACATCATCTTCTTCCGCCTGACGCCGCCGCAACTCTTCGGATTCATCGAGGGCCTTGGCCAGAGTCATGCCCAGATCCCCGGGCACCAGCTTGGCGAGCTGGTCGACGAATCCGTAGGGCAAGCCCAAAACCCGCCCCACATCGCGGACCACCGCCCGGGCTTTCATGGTACCGAAGGTGATGATTTGTCCCACCCGGTCACGCCCGTACTTTTCCGCCACATACTGAATGACTCGATCACGCTGATCCATGCAGAAATCCACGTCAAAGTCGGGCATGGATACCCGCTCGGGGTTCAGGAAACGTTCAAAAAGCAAGCCATTACTGATGGGGTCCAGGTCGGTGATGCCCAAGGCATAAGCCACCAGAGAACCAGCTCCGGAGCCGCGCCCCGGCCCTACCGGCACCCCGTTATTTTTGGCCCACTGGATAAAGTCGGCCACAATCAGAAAATAGCCGGGAAATCCCATTTTCTGAATGACGCCCACTTCGCGCAGCAAGCGTTCATGATAGGGCAGACTGGCCTCCCCACCGATCTGCAAAGCTTGCAAACGCTGCTGCAGACCTTTCTGCGCCGCTTCATGCAAATAGTCATCAATGGATTGCCCCGGAGGTATCGGGTAATCGGGCAAGGCATATTGGCCGAGCACCAACTCCAGGTTACAACGCTTGGCAATTTCTACCGTGTTGTCACAGGCCTCGGGAATATCCGCAAACAGCGCCCGCATTTCCTCGGGATCTGGCAAACGATGTTCTGCCGTGAAACGCTTTGGCCGGCGCGGATCATCCAGGGTCAGACCCGCAGAAATACACTGACGGGCATCGAAGGCGGCAAAATCGGCGGCGTCGAGAAAGTGGGCATTGTTGCTGGCAACCACGGGCAGATTCAGCTTTTCCGCCAGAGCCAGGGTCGCCTGCACCAGGCTTTCCTGATCCTGTTCGCCATTACGCTGCAACTCCAGGTAAAAGCGTTCGGGGAACCAGTCGGCATATTGCCGGGCCAGGCTTTCCGCCTGTTCCTGGTCATGGCGCAACAGTGCCCGACCGATTTCGCCCTGCCCGGCGGCGGACAGAGCAATCAGTCCCTCGTTGGCTTGCTGCAACCAGGCCGCGTCAATTTGCGGACGCCCCTGCTGCTGACCTTCCAGATAGGCCCGGCTCAACAAGCGACTGAGATGCCCATAACCGGTTTTATTCATACACAACAAAATCAGGCTGGCGGGGCGCTCTGTATCCGCAGGATCATGAATCCAGACTTCACTGCCAATCAGTGCCTTGATGCCCAGACTACGGGCGGCATTGTAAAACTTGACCAGGGCAAAGAGATTACCATGATCGGTAATGGCCACCGCCGGCATGTTTTTTTCAACACAACGTTTCACCAGTGCCTTGACCGGAATAATGCCGTCTTCCAGGGAATATTCGGAATGCACATGCAGATGCACGAAACTGGGATCACTCACTGTCTTGCCTCCCGGGCCCGATCCACCGGGCCAAAACCGCGTCGATGCAGCGGACACGGGCCATGGCGCTGCAATGCCTGCAAATGGACGGCGGTACCATAACCCATGTGCCGGGCCAGACCATAGGCCGGATAATAACGATCCAGTGTCTGCATGGTCTGATCCCGAGCCACTTTGGCCAGAATGCTGGCGGCTGCAATGGCATCGACCCGCCCATCGCCGCCCACCACGGTCTCGACCTGCCAGCCGGGCGGTGTCTGGTTGCCGTCCACGACGATGCGTTGGGGGCGTACAGGCAATGCACCAATGGCCCGGGACATGGCGCGCAAGGATGCCTGCAAAATATTATAACGCTCAATCTCCCAGACAGCAGCCCAACTCACGGACCAGGCCAGGGCTTCCTGACGAATTCGAAGAGCCCATTGCAAACGCGCCCTGGCCGTCATCTTCTTAGAATCATTGAGGCCATACAATGGTTCGCGCAAAATGACCGCTGCGGCAATGACCGGTCCGGCCAGGGGACCACGTCCGGCTTCATCCACCCCGGCACACCCCGGCCCCCAATGCTCCAACACCGGCGCTACGGGCCGCTTCATGTGAGCATCTTCCGCAGGACCTGCTGCAACGCTTCTGGAGAATCTCCCTGCAGCAAGCCGCGCAGCCTTTGCAAGCGCCGCAACTGCTCCTGTCCGGCTGCACCGAATAAAGACAATAGTGTGGCGGCCACCTGATCTGCCGTGAAATCTTTCTGGAGGAATTCCGGATAAACCGCTTCCTTGAGCAGAATATTCGGCATGGCCACAAATGGCGTTTTGACCAATCTTCTGGCGAAAGCATAAGTCAAGGCATTGAGGACGTACACCACGACCGCTGGGCGTGCCATCAAGGCGGTTTCCAGGGTCGCTGTCCCGGAAGCCACCAGTACAACATCGGCGGCGGCCAGCACTGTCCGGGTCTGGGCGCTGACGACCAGCGCATCATCTGGACCGGCACCGCGCTGCCAGTGTTGCTTCCAGGTGCTCGCCAACTCAGGGCGGGCCAGAGCCACGACCAGTTTCAGATGAGGCATTTGCTGGCGCAGCAGGACCGCTGTTTCGGCATAACGGCGAGAAAGTTTTTCCAGTTCACCGCGACGACTACCCGGCAACAGGGCCATGACCGGTTGGTCGGATTTCAGACCCAAGGCCGCTCTGGCAGTCACCCGATCCGGTGCGGCAGCCGTCTGCTCCAGCAGGGGATGGGCCAGTACCTGCACGGGAACCCCGGCTTCAGCGTAAATCGACACCTCAAAGGGAAAGAGCACCAGCATCTGATCGACAATCAGCTTGATCTGATGGATACGCTGGCCGCGCCAGGCCCATATTTGCGGACCTACCACATAAAGGACCCGGATACCCAGAGCCTTTGCCGCCTTGGCGATACGCAGATTAAAGGCCGGATGGTCGATCAGGATCACACAGAGAGGCTTTTCTTTTTTCAGATGCGCCACGACCCGGTGGTAAAGTCGACGCAGCGCTGCGTAATGGCGCAGCACTTCAATCAGGCCAATAATGGCCAGCACTTCTCCATCGGCAATATTTTCCACCCCGGCAGCCTGCAAGCGCGACCCGACCACTCCGGACCATTGCAGATCCAGTCCGGCGGCCGCCGCATTGGCCATGATTTCCAGCCCGAGGTTTTCCCCGGAGCGTTCTACGGCAAGGATAAATACCTTGCCCAAGCACTAAGCCCGGAGGCTGCGACGGATGACTTCGGCCACCCGAACTATTTGCGCCTCCTGCAATTCGGGGAACATGGGCAGGGAGAGCACCCGCGCAGCCAGCTTGTCGGCGACGGGACAATGTCCCTGAACCTGCTCGCCGAACATTTTCTGGCGGTGGCCCGGAATCGGATAGTAAATGGCACTGGCAATGCCTTCCGCCTGCAAGGCCGCCTTCACCGCATCCCGACCCTCCAGCTGAATGGTATATTGATGATAAACATGCTGATATCCATCGGCTGCGCTGGGCAGTTGCAGATCCAAACCAGCCAGATGCTGGCCATACCAGGCCGCTGCCTGTTGGCGACCGGCGGTGAAAGTCGCCAGATGCGGAAATTCCGTACGCAAAATCAAGGCCTGCATTTCATCGAGACGGCTATTGTAACCGAGCACATCATGATGATAAGTCTGCCAGGAACCATGATTGCGCAAGCCCCGCAACTGCTTGTCCAGAGCCGCATCATTGGTCACTACCATCCCGCCATCACCAGCCCCGCCGAGATTCTTGCTGGGAAAAAAGGAAAAACAGCCCAGGTCACCAAAGCTGCCCACCGGGCGACCGTGAATACTGGCCCCTATAGCCTGTGCGCAATCTTCGATGACTTTGAGACCATGCTGCTGTGCCAGCGCCATGATTGCCGGCATGTCAGCGGGTAAGCCATAGAGATGCACCGGAATAATCGCCTTGGTACGGGCAGTAATAGCCGCTTCGATCAGCGGCACTGTGAGCACATAACTATGTGGGTCCACATCCACAAACACCGGCTTGGCACCCACATAGAGCACCGCTTCGGCGGTAGCAATAAAGGTGAAGGTCGGCACAATGACCTCATCCCCGGGGCCGATACCCAAGGCGCGCAGGGCCAGCAGCAAGGCATCAGTACCCGAAGCACAGCCCACGCCGTGGGCGACACCGCAAAGCTGGGCCACTTCGCTTTCCAGAGCACGGCCATGCTCTCCCAGAATGAAGCTGGCCTGATCCAGAATTTTCCCCATACCTGCGAGAATTTCTTCCCGCAATGGCTGAAAATGGGCCTGCAAATCTACCATAGGAATATTTTGACTCATGATTGTTTTTCCTGCTTATTTTTCCTGCTTACGGGAAAGAAACTCATCCACTGCAGTACGCACCTGCAAGGCTGCTGCCAGCACCCGGCGACCCGCCTGCCCGTCACAGAACACTGGAGATTGGTGCATGACCGCTGCCAGAAAATCTTCAATTTCGGCAGCCAGGGCGTCGGTTTTGGGTAAATCTATGGCTTCATCGCGAACCCCGGGAATACCGGGTACCGCCCCTTCCCCGCGATGATAAATGTGCAGAGTATTCTGGATGAAATCCACCGAAGCATAACGATCCTGCCAGAAAATCCGCAGACGCCGAGCTGGCTCACGGACCACCCGGGAAGCGGCAAGATTGGCTACACTGCCATTGTTGAGGGTAACCCAGGCATTGGCCATATCGGCCTTGTCAGTCACGGCAGCCACGCCTACGGCGCGCACATCGACAGGTTCGGCGCCGGTCAACAGTAAGGTCAGATCCAGATCGTGAATCATGAGATCCATAATGACATCAATATCCAGAGAGCGCGGCTTGAAGGGCGCCAGACGCTCGGCTTCCAGATAACGAGGGGTACCATAACCAGCCTGACGCAGATGACGGATAGCCGGATGGACCCGCTTGATATGGCCTACACCCAGCACTAGTCGTTTTTCCCGGGCCAAAGCGATCAAGGCATCAGCTTCCTGAATATTCAGGGTAAAAGGCTTTTCCACCAGACAATGGACCCCCGCGCGCAGGGCGGCTTCAGCGACTTCATGATGGGTAGAGGTGGGCGTAGCAATGGAAATGGCCTCTACCGAAGCCAGAAGCTCGGGAATACTGGCAAATACCCGACACCCCAATTCTTCTGCCACCTCTGCAGCTCGGGCGGGGTTGGCATCATACACCCCTTGCAAAGCCGACAGACTGGCATACTTCTGGGCATGAAAGCGGCCCAGATGGCCCACGCCGATAACAGCGGTCTTGAGATGCTTCATGGCCGGGTAATTCCTCTTTTGCTGCTGCGAATAAAGTCGAGCAGGTGGGCGATCTCCGGGGCATCGAGTCCACGCTGCTCGACTTCTTCCATTGCCGCATCCAGACGCTGGCCGGAACGAAATAAAAGCCGATAGGCGCGCTTGATCTGTAAGATAGTCTCCCGGGAGATCCCGCGACGCGCCAGACCGCGCACATTGATTCCATGCAAGCTGGCATGGTTACCCGCAGCCATCATGTAAGGAGGAACATCCAAGGGTGCCATGGTTCCTCCGCCCAAAATAGCGTGCGTCCCCACCCGGGCAAACTGATGTACAGCAGACAATCCGCCGAGAATGGCATGATCTTCAATATGCACATGCCCGGCCAGGGTGGCGGCATTGGCCATCACTACCTGATCGCCGATATGACAATCATGGGCCACATGACAATAGGCCATCAATAAATTATGGCTACCGATGCGGGTTACCCCACCCCCCTTCACGGTGCCACGGTTGATGGTCACAAATTCCCGCAGGGTATTGTGCGAGCCCAATTCCAAAGATGTAGCTTCACCTCTATAACCCAGGTCCTGAGGGGCTGTGCCAACTGAAGCAAACTGAAATATCTGATTATGGCTACCAATCCGGGCGGGTCCTTCCAGGACCGCATGGGCACCAATCTGACAGTGCTCGCCTATTTCCACATGGGCGCCAATCACGGCATAGGGGCCTATTTTACATGCGGAGCCGATGATTGCGCTCGGATCGATGACAGCCGTGGGGTGGATATCCGTACTCACGCCGCAGTTTCCCGCAGGGTCGCCATCAACAGCGCCGAAGCCACTTCGGTGCCATCTACCAATGCCTGAGTTTCCATTTGCCACATGCCAGAACGGCGGCGACTCACATTGGCCAGCAATTCCAGACGATCACCCGGCGTAACCGGCTTACGAAACCGTGCCTTGTCTATCCCTGCAAAATAGACGGCCGCATTTTCCCCAAACTTGTCCTCCGAGACAAAGGCCAACAGTGCTGCTGCCTGGGCTAATGACTCGATGATCAAAACTCCAGGCATGACCGGCATTGCCGGAAAGTGGCCTTGAAAAAACGGTTCGTTCATGGTGACATTCTTGATAGCACGCAGGGACTTACCCACTTGCACATCAAGCACACGATCCACCAGCAAAAAAGGATAGCGATGTGGTAATCGCTTCATAATATCCTGAATATTCAATTCACTCACCATGCAATGGCTCTCCGTCAGATGATGCCGGGCGCGCAGATTTCTTCTCCAGAAACTTCACGCGCCGAAACAAGGTATCCAAACTGTCAAAACGGGCAACAATGCGTCGCCAACGGGTAATTTCATGAGCCGGGACCACGCCGGAATAGACCCCGGGGATACGCAGAGAATGGGTAATGGCACTCTGTCCGGCGATCACGCAGCCATCGGCAATTTCAATATGCCCGGCAATGCCTACCTGTCCACCAATCCGGCAATGACGACCAATTCGAGCACTCCCGGCAACCCCGGTTTGCCCGGCGATGACGGTATGAGCACCAATATGTACATTATGACCTACTTGGACCAGATTATCGATTTTGACCCCATCGCCCAATACCGTATCGGTCATGACGCCACAGTCGATACAGGCGTTGGCACCAATTTCCACATCATTCCCTACAAGCACACCTCCCACTTGTGGAATTTTGATGTATTTCTGGTTTTCTTCTGCAAAACCAAAGCCATCTGCACCAATAATTGCACCAGCGTGAATAATGCACCGTTCCCCAATACGACAGTCCCGATAAATTTTCACCCCGGGATAGATATGGGTGCCCGCCCCGATTTCGACGTTGGCGCCAATAAATACACCCGCCTCCAACCAGACGCCTGCCGCAATTTTCGCCCCGGATTCGACCCGGACAAACGCATCCAGCCGCGCCTCGGGATGCACTTGCACATCGCGATCCAGTTGCACACTGTGATGCAAACCAGGTTCATGGCGCGGCACCGGAAACAGATATTGGAGAATTTTGGCAAAGGCGGCATAGGGATTGTTGACCACAATACAGTTTCCGCCAAAATCCTCCGCCGCTTGCGGACTGAGAATCACGGCTCCAGCCTGACTGGACTGCAATGTGCTCAATGCGGTACCACTGAGATAAAAGGTAATATCTCCAGACCGGGCCGATTCAAGAGGGGCGACACCCGTAATCAGGTAATCCGCCTGACCACGTAATTCGCCGCCAATGTGCCGGGCCAAATCCCGGAGTTGCCGGGTTCCGGTTTTCATGGTTTTTTACCTGGGGCAACTGGCGGAAGCGCCGAATTTTTCATGGCAGCCACTACCTGTCCGGTCAAATCGATAGCACCACTCACATAAAGCACCGATTTATCGTTGAGAATGACCGTGTAATGTCCCGTCTTTCCAATTTGACTGACCACTTTGACCAGTTGATTCTGGATGTTTTTGAGAATCTGGTTACGCTGATAATTGAGACTGTCCTGAGCCTGCTGCTGAAATTGCTGCAAACTGAGAATCATGCTCTGCAACTGGGCTTCGCGATCCTGACGCTGGGCATTACTCAAATGCGGGAAATCTTTTTCCAGTGTCTTTTGAAAGGAATCAATCTGCTGGCGCTTGGCTTCGATGGCTTTCTGCTTAGCTGCCACCTGCTTGTTCAGATTTGCAGCCCCGGCCTGAGCCTCCGGCAGCTCGCGCAAGGCCTTGTCCAGATCGACAAAGCCGATTTTCATGGGACTTGCCGAGGCCACCCCGGCAAGCGCCAGCAACAACAACCCCAGAAACCACTGCCGCATCATAAACACTTCACCGGAACATCAGAAGTTGTTACCCACAGTGAACTGCAGGGGTTGGGTAAGATCACCGGGCTTTTTATCCAGCGGGATAGCCAGGGAGAGGCGCAACGGTCCCAGGGGGCTGATCCACAAGAACCCGATACCCGCAGTGGTCCGCATTTCACCGAGGCTGGGGAAGTAATTATTGGTGTAGTTATAGACTGAACCATCGGTATTGGATTGGACGCCATAGACCCAACCACTGGCAGCAAACAGCGACATCCGGAAATTGTGATTATCCGCAAGCCCCGGCAATGGGAAATACAAGCTGGCGTTAAACAAAAGCTCACGGGTACCACCCACCGGGTAGCCTCCCACCTGGGGACCCAGGGCATAGGTTTGATAGCCCGGCAGTGTCGTCGGACCACCCAGATAATAGTTATTGAAGAATGGCACTGGTTTGCCACCGTAGCCATTGATGAAGCCGTAGCGGCCACTTAGCCCACCAGTCAGCCAGGAAGTAATGGGATGATAATAATCGGCCTTAACTTCTGCCTTGTACCATTTCAGCTTGCCGGGCGGCACGGCCGCCTTGAGATCGAGGCTAGTATACAGGCCTTTGGTCGGAAAAATTGGCGAGTTGCGACTGTCATAAACCAGACTGTTACCAACAGTGACCGCTGTGGTTTTATTTCCAAAATCGTTCACGTAGTTGTTATAAATAGCGGGACTACCCGAAGTCAGATTAATCGTCGTGTTACTGTAACCCAACGACATATAATCATAGACATACTGCATGACAGGGATACCCAGCGTCCCCGTGGCGCCATAGTCAATTTCCTGATACGGCGCGACCGCCAGACTGGAGAGATTGGTATCATTCCGGTACAGGTTAAAACCGAGGCTGATGCCATCCGGGGTAAAATAGGGATCGGTAAAGGACAAATTAAAGGCTGTTCCCAGACCACCCACATTGGCCGAAAACGACAGGGCGTTACCCGTACCCATAAAATTGTTCTGGCTGATGGAGCCGTTGAACAAAATACCCTGGGCGTTGGAGTATCCCACCCCAAGACTGAAACTGCCGGTCGGCCTTTCACTGACATGGACGTCCAGGTTCATTTGATCGGGATGACCGGGAACCGGAACGGTTTTGGTATCCACCTTGTCGTAAAAGCCGGTCTGCTGGAGACGTTCCTTGGAACGCTTGATCTGGGCGCCATTATACAGCGACCCTTCCAGTTGCCGGAACTGACGCCGCACCACATAGTCCCGACTGCGATCATTGCCGGTAATTTCGATCCGCCGGATATAGACCTTACGACCGGGATCCACCTCAAAATTCAGGGCTACTTCCCGGGTTTTTTCATCCACTGTAGGTACTGGTGTAGTGTTGGCGAAGGCATAGCCCAGATTACCCAGCTTGTCGGCAATGGCACTGTTGGTGTCATTGATTTTCGCTCGGGAAAACACTTCACCGGGATGAATTTCAACGAGCTTTTCCAGTTCCGGCTTGGGAAGCACTAGGTTACCGCTCAAATTCACGGATTTAATATGATAAACCGGTCCCTCGTGAATATTGACGGTGATATACACAAAACGGCGATCAGGGGTGACCTGGACTTGACTGGATTCGATATCAAAATTCAGGTAGCCCCGATCCAGATAGAAGTTATGCAGGGCCTCCAGACCCTTCATCAGCTTTTCCTGAGAGTAACGGTCATTTTTGGTAAAAAACGAAAAAGCGTCGGGGGCACCAATACTGAAAAGTCCGCGCAAGCGACTTTCACTGAAGGCGTGATTGCCCACAATCGTCACCTGCTTGATCGTCGCCTGCTCACCTTCCTGGGCATCAATGGCAATGGCGACCCGATTACGCGGCAGTTTCTGCACCTTGGCATGAATCTTCGCGTTGTAGTAACCCATGCCTTCGTACTGCTGTTGCAAGCCATGGACCACTTCATCGAGGATGGACTGGTTGAAAATATGGCGGTCCACCAGGCCGATTCCCTTCAAGGTACCTTCCACCTCGGTTTTGGAAAACGCCTTGATGCCATGCATTTTAATGCTGGCGATGATGGGACGCTCCTGCACAACGACCAGCAGATTGTCATCAGAACGGGCGATGGTCACATCCTTGAAAAAGCCGGTCGAGTATAAATCCTTGATGGCCTGTTGGGCTTTCTGGTCATCCACTTCTTCGCCAATATGGATGGGCAGATAGTTGTACACCGTCCCTGGAGCAATATGCTGCAGACCTCTGATCTCGATATTTTTTACCGTAAAGGGCGTAAACGCCCAGGCTGGGGCTGCCCAGACAGCAGCCATACAGGCAATACCCGAGGCAAGAACAAGAGGGTCGGCGAAGTCAGGCTGAATTTTTTCACGGAGTCATCAATCTCGTAATATCATTGTAAAAAGCGAAGGACATCAGCATCAGAAGCAGCACTATACCGATCTGCTGCGCTTTTTGCACCACTGCCGGTGAAAGGGGTTTACCGCGCAGCATCTCCAGGGCGTAAAACACCAGATGCCCACCATCGAGAATGGGAATGGGCAGCAAATTCAGGATACCCAAGCTGATACTGACCAGCGCCAGAAAAGACAAAAATGGCGCCACCCCAGCCTGAGCGGACTGGCCCGCATATTCAGCAATGGCAATGGGTCCACTGATATTGTCGGGGGAGACAAAACCCTGAATCATCCGCACGATCATCTCCAGAGTCATCCAGGACATCTGCCAGGTACTGTGCAGGCCGTAAAGCAGTCCCTCCCCCGGCCCCCGCTGCCGCATGACGATCAAATCCCGGGGCAGAGGAGCCATCACGATGCCGATGCGGCCAATGGCCTTTCCGGTCTTGTCGAGAAACATCTGCGGTTTGATTTGTACGCTTTTGCTGATCCCGGCTGCCGTTCGATAGGTCAGCTCAAGCACCTTGTCCGGATGGGACTCAATCTGGCGGGCCAGGCTCTCCCAGCTCGGCACCGGATGCTGGTTGATGCGGGTGATCTGATCGCCAGCAACCAACCCCGCAGCGGCTGCCGGACTTTTAGGCTCCACCGCTCCTACAGTCGCGGGCAGATAGGGCTCCATGCCGACCACTTTCCCGAGAAAATCCGGCCCTACCGAATCTGCCTTCAGGGACTGCAAAGCTAAGGTATGGGTAGCCACCTGTCCCTGATTGTCGGTCTGCAGATGCGCCGGGACACGGGCAATGGCCGCTGACAGCAGGCCCGTGCGCATATCTTCCCAGGTGTATACTTTTTGCCCGTTCAGGGCCGTGATCCGTTGGCCCGGCTGCAACTGGGCCTGGGCAGCCAGGGAATGCGCATTGACCAGGCCAATGATAGGGGCCAGACCAGGAATACCAATCCAGGCTACTCCCGCATAGGCAATCACTGCAAAAATCAGATTGGCGACAGGCCCAGCGAGGGCAATCAAAAAGCGTTTGCCGGGCGCCAACACGTCGAAAGTCCGGCTACTGTCTTCGGGCGGGATGTCTTCTCCCGCTTGCTCACCCAGCATTTTGACATAACCGCCCAGGGGCAAGGCGGCAATCACATACTCGGTGCGGTCGCGCCCCCAGCGCCGGCTGATCAGGGCCGGGCCAAAGCCAATACTGAACTTCAGCACTTTAACACCCATGAATTTGGCTACCCAGAAATGTCCGGATTCGTGGACCAGCACCAGAATGCCGATCGCCAGAATAAAGGCAGCGATGGTTTCCAGAACCTGCACGGGATCCCGTAATCAGGCCGAAGGAGCTGCAGCATGGCGGCGCAAATGCCGACCAGCTACCACCCGGGCTTCGTGATCAATGGCGAGAACAGCATCCAGTTCATCGGGTGCCGCCGGTTGCAGTTCTGCCAGTGTATCTTCGACAAGCGCTGCAATCCGGGCAAAAGGCAGCTGCTCATCGAGAAAGGCCTGTACCGCCACTTCGTTGGCAGCATTGAGAACGGTTGCCGCAGCTCCACCGCTGCGCAGGGCCGCAAAAGCCAGGGCCAGGCAGGGAAAACGTCGCAGATCGGGTTGTTCGAACTGCAAGTCCGCCGTCCGGGCCAAATCCAGGGAAGATACCCCGCTCTCCATCCGCTCCGGATAGGCCAGGGCATGGGCAATGGGTGTGCGCATGTCCGGGTTGCCCAGTTGCGCCAACACCGAGCCATCCACGTACTCCACCATGGAATGAATGATACTCTGGGGATGGATGACCACATCAATTTGTTCGGCAGGAAGCTGAAATAACCAGTGCGCCTCGATGACTTCCAAGCCCTTGTTCATCATGGTCGCCGAATCCACCGATATTTTCCGGCCCATCACCCAGTTGGGATGCGCACAGGCCTGGTCCGGAGTCACCCCTTCCAGACGCTCCAGGGGCCAGGTCCGGAACGGACCGCCGGAAGCCGTCAGCAAAATGCGGCGCACACCGCGCCCATCCGCAAAACACTGGAAAACCGCATTATGTTCACTATCAATGGGCAGCAGGACCACGTTGCGAGCACGCACTCGGTCCATGAACAGCTTGCCGGCCATGACCAGACATTCCTTGTTGGCCAGGTAGACTTTTTTTTCGGCCTCCACCGCAGCCAGAGTAGGCAGCAGTCCGGCAGCGCCGACGATGGCGGCCATCACTTCATCCACGCCATCCATACGCGCCACCCCGGCAAGCGCCTCGGGGCCGCTCTCTACCCGAATTTGCTTGAGCCCGGCGTCGCGCAGCAACACCTGTAACTGCTGGGCAGCCTCTGGCGAGGCCATCACCACCTGCTCCGGTTGGTGGATTTTGCAGAGCTCCAGCATCTCCTGAACCCGCTGATTACCTGTCAAAGCCACCACTCGAAATGTTTCGGGATGGCGGGAGAGCACATCCAGAGTACTTTTACCGATGGAGCCCGTGGCTCCGAGAATGCAGATGCCTCTTGTCATTTCCACCAACCCAGATAGTAAAGCCCGGCCACAAACACCGGGATACCCGCGCTGATACTGTCCAGACGGTCGAGCAGCCCACCATGCCCCGGCAGCAATTGCCCGCTGTCCTTACACTCTGCGCGGCGTTTCAGATAACTTTCGGCCAGGTCACCAATGACTGCAAATAGCGCAGTCACCGCTCCCAGCACAGCCCCTGACATGAGCACAAGCCAATAGGTACCCAGCCAGATCCAGGCTCCCAGTGTGCCCACAATGGCGCTGGCAAGCAAGCCACCCAGCAATCCTTCCCAGGTCTTGCCCGGGCTGACTTGCGGGATGAGTTGCCGCCTCCCCCATAATTTGCCAAAAGTCATCGCCCCTATGTCACCGGCGCTGATGATCAAAATGACCCATAAGAATGCATAGGGAATCTGCTCTTGAAGACGCAGGGACAACCAGAAAGCCGGTAAAAAAGCAGGTAAAAGTAAAATGCCGGTCAATGGACGCTGCCAGAATGGAGCGTCCCGCAACGGGCTGGGGCGGCGTGCCAGCATGATTACTGCCCACAATACCCATCCCAGCACAGCCATATCCGCCAATAGCGGACCTGACAGAGCTCGCAGCCAGAGTGGCAGGAGTAACAGCAGCAGCAAGCTGAGAGATAATAATAGGATCCAGGTTTTGGGGAGTAAACTGAGGCGTCCCCATTCCTGTCCGGCAAGCAGCGCCAGGACCAGTAAAAAGCCCAGAAAAATCCCGGAAGAAGCCTGAAAAATCAGGATAAAGACCAGCAGAAACAAGAAGGCGGCGGTGATCAGTCGCTGACGGAGCAATCGCCCTCCAGAACCTGATCTCCGGTTCGCCCGAAACGTCTCTGCCGCTGGGCAAAAGAATGCAGGGCATGCTCCAGTGAAGCGCGGTCGAAATCCGGCCAGAGCGTATCGGTAAAATAAAATTCCGTATAAGCCAGCTGCCAGACCAGAAAATTACTGATCCGCTCTTCTCCACCGGTACGAATCAGTAAATCCGGTTCCGGAATTTCGGCCAGACTCAGATACTTGGCAATATCCTGTTCGCTCAGGGTCTGAGGATCCTGACCATTGGCTAAAATAGCGCCCACTGCGGCTCTGGCGGCCTGGGAAATATCCCAGCGGCCCCCGTAGTTCACGGCCAGGTTGAGCTGCAAGCGGGTATTATTCCGGGTCAACGCTTCCGCCTCTTCCATCAACTGCCGGATATCCCGCTCCAGAGGAACGCGATCGCCGATAATGCGCAAACGCACACCGTTTTCATGGAGCTTGCGAACTTCGCGTTTCAGCAAGAGACGAAACAGATTCATAAGTAAACGAACTTCTAGGGCAGGACGCCGCCAGTTTTCCGTACTGAATGCAAACAGAGTGAGATGCGCTATGCCCAGATCGACGCAGGACTGGACCATCTCCCGAACCACCTCGGCTCCGCGCCGGTGACCTGCCACCCGGGGCAGATGCTGGCGATAAGCCCAACGTCCATTCCCATCCATGATCACGGCGACATGACGAGGGGTTGTTGAAAAATGCGTCATCGGCTGTGCGGACACCGATTCAGACCTCCATGAGGTCAGCTTCCTTGGCCTCCACCACCGCATCCACTTCGTCCACAAAACGATCAGTCAGCTTCTGGAAAGCCTCTTCTGCCTGACGTTCCTCATCTTCGGAAATGACTTTCTGTTTATGCAGATCCTTGACCTGGGAGATGCTGTCACGGCGGATATTGCGAATCGCCACCCGGGCACCCTCCCCTTCCTGGCGGACCACCTTGACCATCTCCTTGCGGCGCTCTTCTGACAGGGCAGGCAAGGGCACGCGAATATTGTCCGAACCCGCCACCGGATTCAATCCCAGCCCGGCATCGCGAATGGCTTTATCAATCTTGGGAATGAGGTTTTTTTCCCAGGGAGTGACTACCAGTGAACGAGCGTCGGCAACAGAAACCGAAGCCACCTGGGCCAGAGGCGTCGGCGCACCGTAATAATCAATCATGACATGATCCAGCAACCCGGCGCTGGCCCGTCCGGTACGCAAACGCGTCAACTCCCCTTTGAGGGATTCGATGCTTTTCTTCATCCGGGTTTCAGCATCTTTCCTGATTTCTTGAATACTCATGGGATCTCTCTACGCACCGAAGTGCCTTCCTCTTCACCCAGCATCACCCGCATCAGTGCGCCGGATTTATTGATGGAAAAAACGATAATGGGCATGTCATTATCCCGACAGAGGGTAATGGCCGTGGCATCCATCACCTGTAGATTCTGTTCCAGGACCTGATTGTAGGACAGTTCCCGGTAACGCATCGCTTCGGGATGGGTGACCGGATCGTCGGTATAGACGCCATCAACCTTGGTACCTTTCAGAACCAGTTCAGCATTGATTTCAACCGCCCGCAAGCTGGCGGCGGTATCGGTAGTAAAAAAGGGATTGCCGGTTCCGGCTCCAAAAATAACGACCCGACCTTTTTCCAGATGGCGGATGGCGCGGCGCCGGATGTAGGGCTCGGCAACCTGTTCAATGTGGAGGGCGGACAACACCCGTGTGGGCAGGCCCAAATGCTCTAGAGCATCCTGTACCGCCAGAGCATTCATGACCGTGGCCAGCATTCCCATATAATCGGCAGTAGCGCGATCCATGCCTTCGGCGGCCTTAGCCATTCCGCGAAAGATATTGCCACCCCCGATGACAATGGCCACCTGTACTCCGGAATCGACCACATCCTTGATTTCCCGGGCCATACGGCGCACCACCTCGCGGTCGACACCGTATTGCCCGTCCCCCATCAAAGCCTCACCACTGAGCTTGAGGAGCACCCGTGAGTACTGGGGGGCGGTCATTCAGGACCCCCGGACTTGCGCCATGACTTCACTGGCAAAATCGGCTGTCGGCGCCTTTTCTATACCCTCACCCACCTCGAAACGGATGAATTCAGCCACTTCCACCCCGGGAAAGGCTTTGACCAGCTGTCCCACGGTCTTGTCCGGATCTTTCACAAAAGCCTGTCCAGTCAAAGCGATTTCATTCACCAGCTTGTTCAGCCGTCCCGAAATCATTTTTTCGATAATATCGGCAGGTTTGCCGCTTTCCGCCGCCTGAGCAACGAGAATATCTTTTTCCCGGGCCAGACGCTCAGGTGAAACCTGATCAGGGCGGACGACTTCAGGGCGCGCCGCCGCCACATGCATGGCCACATCCTTACCCAACTCATCGGTAGCCGCCTGCCCTTCGAGGGCTACCAACACGCCGATGCGGCTGCCATGCACATAAGCGCCGACCACACCTTCCTTGACCTGCAGATGCTGCAAGCGGCGCACGCTGATATTTTCACCCAGCTTGCTGACCAGGGTTTTGCGCCGCTCTTCAATACTGGAATCCGCCAGGAGCGCATCCACCTCTTTCAGGCCCTGCTTGAGCGCCTGCTCGGCGCAATCCCGGGCCAGACCCAGAAAATCATCATTTTTGGCCACAAAGTCGGTCTCGCAGTTGACCTCCAGAACGATCCCCTGCTTCTGATCCGCACCCAGGGCCGTCACGATAACGCCCTCGGCCGCCACCCGGCTGGCCTTCTTGTCGGCCTTGGCCAGACCACGGGTGCGCAGCAAATCGATGGCGGCTTCCATATCGCCGTCGGCTTCGGTCAAAACGGTTTTACATTCCATCATGCCGGCGCCGGTGCGCTCACGCAATTCTTTTACCTGTTGTGCACTAATAGCCATGATCACTCCTTAGCTGATGTGGTGAAAGCGTCAGTCGGCATCAATTTCAATGGTTTCTTCATCCACTTCGACGAATTCATCGA
Source organism: Acidithiobacillus sp. TH-A117 (assembly GCF_057473465.1). NCBI lineage: Bacteria > Pseudomonadati > Pseudomonadota > Acidithiobacillia > Acidithiobacillales > Acidithiobacillaceae > Acidithiobacillus > Acidithiobacillus sp. TH-A117. The sequence continues at coordinate 91,895 of NZ_JBYCKQ010000022.1, read as the reverse complement.
GCAGATCGGATTCACTTCCCTGGCGACCGGCAAGAATGGCATCAGCCACCAGTGAAGCATACAGACGAATAGCCCGGGTGGCGTCATCATTACCCGGAATCGGATAATCAATCAGCAGGGGATCACAATTACTATCTACTACCCCGATCACTGGAATGCCGAGCTTGCGCGCTTCCAGCACGGCAATATTTTCATGACCCACATCAATCACAAAAATCGCATCGGGCAGGCCGTTCATTTCCTTGATACCGCCCAGGCTGCGCTCCAGTTTTTCCCGCTCACGGGACAGGGTCAAACCTTCTTTTTTGGTCAGCTTGTCCATGGTGCCATCGGCTGACATCTGATCCAGTTCGTCGAGACGACGAATGGACTGGCGGATGGTTTTGAAGTTGGTCAAGGTACCGCCGAGCCAGCGTTGATTCACGAAAAACGCGCCACAACGACGGGCTTCCTGCTCCACCGCCTCACGGGCCTGGCGCTTGGTACCCACAAACAGAACCCGGCCATGTTTGCGCGACACCTGCTCGACAAAAGCCAGCGCGCTCCGAAGCATGGGCAGGGTATGTTCAAGGTTGATAATGTGAATGCGATTCCTCTCACCAAAAAGGTAAGGGGCCATTTTGGGATGCCAGTAACGGGCCTGATGACCAAAGTGTACGCCGGCTTCCAGCAGGGCGCGCATGCTTACATTGCTGCTCATAAATGTTTCTCCAATTTTCATAGGGTTAAGATCCACCACGCCACCGGAAATCCCATCCTTGCGGACACCCGGAAATTTCCTCAGGGGACGTGTGCGTATTTGGGCAAAGCCCAGCGGGTTTTATCATGATTCGGCCCTTCCGGGCAAGCGCAGACCAAGCGGTGTTCAGCGCCAGGCGTAAAAATCAGGTGGCCTTGCGCCGGTGCCAGAGCCAGTAGAACAAAGCGCCCATCAAAAGCAGCAGCAATAAAATGATCTGCACATAACGCACGCCAGTGAGCAGACTTTGCAAAGAAGCCCCGAGCAGATAACCGATGCCGGCAATCACAGCCGCCCACACCGCTGCGGCCAGAGGATTCATCAACAGATAGCGTCGGGGTGGATAATGATGTACGCCCAGGAGGATCGGTGTAATGGTGCGGGTTCCATAAATAAAGCGAAATAACAGTGTCACCCAATCACCAAAGCGACGAATGAGCCCCTCGGCCCGGACCACATGGCGCTTGAGAAAATGCGGCAACCAATCGATCAGACCTTGGCCATAGCGGGCACCTAACTGATACAACACCTGATCATTGATGGTACTCCCCAACCAGGAAACCAGGATCACCATCCCCAGGTCGAGCACTCCGGCATGGGCGAGAGCCCCAGCAATAATGACCACCGCCTCACCTTCCAGCAAAGTCCCGACAAAAAGAATCCAGTAACCATACTGGCGAAGAAATTCCTTGATAACAGCCAGGGTAAGGGGTGGGAGATGCAACCAGTGCAACAGCGGATTCAGAAATTCGATGAGAGCACCCTCTTACCAGTGCAGATGGAAATCAGGAGCTATATTTTCCTGTTCCTGTTCCAGATCGGCCAATAGCAGAGGCATCGAGCGCGCCACCTGAGCAGGCAGGACAAAACGCAAATCCTTGCCCGCTATCTGCACGCCCAGATCGCTACGGGATAGCTGTGCATCCCGTTGAAAGAGGATAGCCAGCCGCAGCAGCACTGCCAGACGCTGCACCGTCTGCACATCTTCACTGACGATGCCCAATGTCGCAAAAAAGGTCTGCTGGGGTAAACGCTTGCGTTGCACGCGCAGCAAGGCCGCGACCACGCCCTGTTCGCGACGGGAAAATCCGGCGAGATCCGCATTTCGCCAGATATATTCTCCGTGTTTGTGAAAGCCGGAGTGGGCTATATCCAACCCAATATCGTGGGTCAGAGCGGCCCACTGCAACCACTGCTGCTTGGCGCCATCCAAAGACCAGCTTTCCCGGGCCGCAGCAAAAAAATGCTCAGCCCAGGCCAGGACCCCGCGATTGCGCAACACCTGACTATGAAAGCGCTCCTGAAGACTGACAATACTCAGTTCACGGGTGTCTTCCTGGTGAATCCGGCCCAGCAGGTCATAAATGGCCCCCTCGCGCAGGGCGCCTTCGGAAAAGCGCATTTCCCGAATATTCAAGGCTTCGAACAAGCCATACAGGATCATGAAACCGCCCGCAAACACCGGGGCGCGATCGGCCTTGAGGCCTTTCAGCCGGGTCAGGGCCCGCACCGAGCCCAGTTGCAGGAGTTGTTGACGCAACCAGTGCATACCATCCCGGGTAATCCGGGTGCCCTGACCATTTTCCGACAGAACTCTGGCGATGGCCTTGACGGTTCCTGAAGAACCCACAGCCTGATCCCAGCCATGACCGGTAAATTCTTCAAGCATGGGATCCACGGCCATCCGCACCCGTTTTTCCAGACGCTCACAAGCCACCGCCGTAATCAGATCATCGGGAAAATAAGCGCGACTGGAAGCCACACAACCAAAATGCAGGCTCTCGCGATGGTGGGGGATGAAACCCTGCCCGGCAATCAGCTCCGTACTGCCGCCGCCAATATCAATGACCAGACGCCGTTCATTGGCATCCACCGCCAGACTGTGAGATACCCCCAGATAAACCAGCCGGGCTTCTTCACGCCCGGCCACAATTTCCAGAGGAAAACCCAGGGTGTTTTCAATGGCCTGGACAAAGCCTTCGGCGGCGCTGGCCTGGCGCAGGGTGTTGGTACCGATGACCCGCACCCGCTCTGGACGAATACCCCGCAAACGCTGACCAAAGCGCGCCAGACAATCTATGGCCCGTTTTTCTACCAGGGGATCCAGGGTACCATCCTCCCGCAACCCCTCGGCCAGACGCACCCCCTCCCGGAGACGATCGAGCAGCCGGATTTCTGAACCCAACTCTTCGGCCACCACCATATGAAAAGAATTGGAACCCAGATCCACCGCCGCCAAATAATGCTCCAGAACTGCAGTGGTTTCGGGTTCGGTCATGATTATTTTCCCTGGATGCTTTGCTCTACCTGTTCCAGAGGAAGATGCCGGACATTCTTGCCCTTGGCAAGATAAATCACATACTCACAAATGTTGCGGGCATGATCACCAATACGCTCAATGGCCTTGGCAATGAACAGAGCGTCAATGGCCGGGGTGATGGTCCGGGGATCTTCCATCATATAGGTGATCAGACGGCGCAGCGCCGAGCGATACTCCTGATTGAGCACCTCATCGCCCTTGGCAACAGCGATGGCCTGCTCGGCATCAGCCCGGGCCAGAGCATCCATGGCCCGGCGCAACATATTCAGGGCATAGTCGGCCATGACCCCGACATCGCGCATGAAGGCCGGATTGGCATTGCGGGTGCCATGCCCCATCGCCAGAACCATATCGGCAATTTTACTGGCCTTGTCACCCATCCGCTCAAGATCGGCGATGCTTTTGATCAGGGTCATCACCAGGCGCAAATCCGAGGCGGCCGGCTGACGCATGGCGAGGATATTGATGCACTCCTCCTCAATCCGCACCTCATAACCATTGACTTCATGATCCCTGGCGACGACCTCCCGGGCCAGTTCGTTATCCCCGGTCTGCAAGGCACGAATGGCATTGCTGATCTGCTCCTCAACGATTCCTCCCATCGCCAGAACCAGTTCATGCACCTCATTCAAATCATCGTTGAAACGTTGGGAAATATGCTGATCTTTGTCCATGTTTCAGGCCTCCTTAACCATACCGACCGGTGATGTAATCTTCTGTCTGCTTTTTGGTGGGATTGGTAAATATCTGATTTGTCATCCCAAACTCTACCATCTCGCCCAAGTACATAAAAGCGGTGTAATCAGACACCCGCGCCGCCTGCTGCATGTTGTGGGTCACAATCAGAATGGTGAACTGGTTGCGCAGCTCACTGACCAGTTCCTCAATTTTCAGGGTGGCAATAGGATCGAGTGCAGAGGTAGGTTCGTCCAGTAAAATCACTTCCGGCTTGACCGCTACAGCCCGGGCAATACACAGACGTTGTTGCTGTCCTCCGGAAAGACCCAGACCACTGGTTTTGAGCTTGTCTTTGACCTCATCCCAGAGCGCCGCCTGACGCAGGGCCTCTTCCACCCGTTCATCCATTTCCACTTTGCGGAGCTTTTCGTACAGCTTAATACCAAAGGCAATATTGTCGTAAATGGACATGGGGAAAGGCGTCGGTTTCTGGAAGACCATACCGATTTTGGCGCGCAGCATATTGACGTCCATACTCGGAGACAGAATGTTTTCGCCATCCAGCAGAACCTCTCCTGTAGCACGTTGTCCGGGGTAAAGGGAATACATGCGATTAAATACCCGCAGCAAGGTGGACTTGCCGCAGCCCGATGGGCCGATAAAAGCGGTGACCTGCTTCTCGGGCATTTCCAGGTTGATATCCTTCAGGGATTTATTGCTGCCATAAAAAAAATCCAGATGACGTACCGAAAGCTTGGTATTATGGGTTTCCGACATCAAAGCGGGCTCCTGTTTTTCAAGAGAAAACATCCTGAGACAATAAGATTAACACAGCACAGATCATCCTGAGCCTGACGCACGTACCATAGCAAGGTTTTATGACCGTTTTATGACAGTGTCGGCGCCAACCGTCACATTTCGCGCCAAAGACAGAGGAAACTGTGCCGTAAAAGTTGTCCCCACGCCAATTTCACTGCGAACATCCAGATGACCGTAGTAGCGTTCCACGGCATGACGGACAATCGCCAGCCCCAGACCCGTCCCCCCCATCCGCCGCGACCGGCCTTTGTCGACGCGATAAAAACGCTCGGTAATTCTTTGTAGATGCTCGGCGGCAATTCCATCCCCCGTATCCTCTACCATCAGGCGCAGCCCATCGGGACTCTGTCCCCAGCGCACGGTAATACACCTTCCCACAGGGGTGTACTTGATGGCATTTTCGAGCAGATTGCGGATGATACTGGTGAGGTCCACCTGCTCCGCAAAAATGCCGAGAGACTCATCCAGCTCCGTATGCATCTGCAGATTTTTTTCGACGATAGCGGGTCGCAAGGTTTCCAGAAGGCCCAGCACCAGAGGGCTGATCTGGACCGTATCACAGCGCTCGGGTTCAGCTTCGGCAGCTTCCATGCGTGCCAGTGACAGCAAATCCTCGACCAGGGACTGCATGCGCAGGGTTTGTTGTTCCATCAAATACAGCTGACTGCCGACTTCCTCATCGTCTGCCAGGGGTCCGTCCAGTAAATTCTCCAGAAAGCCCCGGACTACCGTCAAGGGGCTGCGCAGCTCGTGGGATACGTTGGCCACAAAATCCTGTCGGACCTGTTCCAGTTGGCGGATGCGCGTAACATCGCGAAAAATCACCAATGCGCCGGCACCTGCCAGAGGATAACGCACCCCTTCCAGCAGCAACTGGGTATCTGCCGGGGCTGGTAACTGCATACTGGAAGGCCCATCGCCACTCAAAAAAGCGCGCAGATCAGGGGTGCGCAACCAGAACGCCAGGGGTTTACCCACATCATCAGGCCATTGCAACTGCAAAAGACGAATACCCGAAGGATTCACCCAGACCAGTTGCCCGCGTTCATCCATGAGCACCACCACGTCCGGCATCGCCTGAAGGGCATCACGCAACTGCAGAATCTGGGCACTCAACTGGCGTTGCCGGGCTTCCTGATCACGCCGCCAGTGATAACCGTCGGCGAAGGTCTCCTCCCAGAGCCCTCCGGCCAGCGGCGGAAGCTGGGTATCCGGATTACGAAACCAGGCGCTGAAACTCTGGGACTGCTGGCGATGCCAGGCCACCCAGGCCGCCAGAATCAGGGCGATAATCACCGGAGGAAGATAAGACCAGGCGCGCAAGTTATCTGCGGCCAGAAACAGGGGGATCAATGCCCATACCGCCAGTGGGAAAATCCAGGCGCGCAGTATTTTCACAGGATCAGGTAGAGCGCTTGCCGGACATCAAGGGAATGAAGAAACATGCTTCATCCGGTAACGGCGCTGCAGCGATATCCTTCGCCGCGCACGGTCTCGATAATATGGGCATGACCATACTCATCCAGCACTCGCCGCAGACGCCGGATATGGACATCTACGGTGCGTTCTTCAATAAAACTCTGGCGTCCCCAGATTTGATCCAGGAGCATATCCCGGGAAAAAACGCGATCAGGATTGGTGACGAAAAGGCGTAAAAGGCGAAACTCCGTAGGACCGAGGTGCAGCTGAACCTCTTGCACATAGACCCGATGCGCGCGCAAATCGACCTGCAATTCACCCAGCTTGACCACGCCCGCTGAATGATTGCCATAGCTGCGCCGTAACAGCGCGTTGACTCGCGCTACCAGTTCACGGGGGGAAAAGGGTTTGGCGAGATAGTCGTCGGCACCGGATTCGAGACCATGTACCCGGTCGCCCTCTTCTCCCCGTGCGGTCAGGAGGATAATCGGCAGCTTCTGGGTTTCCTCACGGCGCCGCAACAGTCTGCACCAGGCCACCCCGTTTTCTCCCGGCAGCATCCAGTCGAGAATCATCATTTGCGGAGCCCAGTTTTTAAGGGCGGGCTCTGCGGTTTCCACGCTGCCTTCACAGCGCACTTCAAAACCATGACGTTGCAAGGCTACCCGCAGCAACTCCTGAATACCTTCCTCATCCTCAACAACCAGAATGCGCGCAGAGGAAACCTTTTCTTCTTCCATATCTGACTTATCTCGGATTAACGCTCTTTAGATCGAGCATTGTGACCGATCAGCAGGGGGTCTGCCAAGGCCAAAGCGGGCCATTCCACGCTATGCAGACGTTTTGGGCCGCTCCCGGACGCGAATTCCGCCACCCGCAGACCGGCTCGGGGTTCTGCGCTGAGCCCCGGGAGTCGATGGACGGCGCGCCTGGGCTGCCGGCTGATGACTGGGAAAATGTTGTCGGGGTTCAAAGCCAAGCACAGTTTCCTTGGCAAACGACCGTTTCAGCAGTTTCTCGACATCAGCCAACTGCTTGCGTTCATCCACACTGACCAGGGACACCGCCTGCCCGTTATTTCCGGCTCTGCCCGTGCGGCCGATGCGATGCACATAATCTTCCGGCACATGGGGCAGTTCGAAATTCACCACATGAGGGAGTTCGCTGATGTCTATGCCGCGTGCGGCGATGTCGGTGGCCACCAGCACCCGAACTTTGCCTTCCTTGAATTCTGCCAGGGCCCGGGTGCGTGCGCCCTGACTTTTATTGCCATGAATCGCCATGGCCTGCATCCCTTCCTGGGAAAGCTGCTTTGCCAAGCGATCCGCGCCATGCTTGGTCCGGGTAAACACCAACACCTGATGCCATTGGTCTTCCCGAATGAGATGAGCCAGCAGTTCGCGCTTGCGCTCCTGATCAACCGCATAAAAGCGCTGGGATACCGTATCGGCTGTGGCATTGCGGCTGGCCACCTCGACACTGACCGGATTATTCAGCAGGCCATCGGCCAGGGCCCGGATTTCCGGCGAAAAAGTGGCCGAAAACAATAAATTCTGACGCTTTTTGGGGAGTATGGCGAGAATGCGGCGAATATCACGAATAAAACCCATATCCAGCATACGATCGGCTTCATCGAGTACCAGAATCTCCACATGGGACAAGTCCACACTACGCTGTTGGATATGGTCCAGCAAACGTCCGGGAGTCGCCACCAGCACATCCACACTGCGGCGCAACTTCTGCATTTGCGGATTAATTTTGACGCCGCCAATAAGGATCAGGGAGCGCAGGGATAAGTTTTTTCCGTAAAGCTGCACACTTTCTTCCACCTGGGCCGCCAGCTCGCGGGTCGGGACAAGAATCAATGCCCGCACACTGGAAGGACCGTGAAACGCCGTTGCCGACGTGGCAGCGAGCTGGTGGAGAATCGGCATGGCAAACGCCGCCGTTTTACCGGTACCGGTTTGCGCGCCAGCGAGCAAATCGACCCCGGACAACACCGCAGGAATAGCCTGGGTCTGGATGGGGGTGGGGGTGGTATAACCGCGTTCGGCGGCAGCACGGCAAATGGGCTCGGAAAGTCCGAGTGATGCGAAATCAGAAGACATAGGGAAGTACTCCGAAAACACCGGCCTCGCCACAGGGGCGCCAGTCTGGGCAGACGCTTCATCAAGGTGGGGACCAATGCAAACGACCGTCACACAGACTGTTTCATGACGGCAAGCGGACTCTATCAGAATATCAACATAAATACGAGGAATGCCTGTCAGAAACGAATCACTCCATAAAAACGCCGGTTAGGGGAGATGTTTTTTGCTCCAACGTCCCTTGCCTGTTGTTCTGGGGCTCGGGCCAAAGTCGCAAAAAACATCTCCCCTAACCGGCGTTCTGAGGCTGATAGAGCTTATGACTGCAGTTTTCCTTCAGGCTGGCTTTTCAGCGATACAGATCCAGCCCCCGCCGAGCAGCCGCTCCCCCGCATAACAGACGGCCGCTTGTCCGGGAGTGATGGCCCGTTGTCCCTCGGCAAAGTGGATTTCGGCCCGCCCCTGCTCTTTCAGAAACAAAATCCCCGGTTCAGGGCGGGAACGATAACGTAATTTCACCGTGACCGGATGCTCCCTGGAGGCATCCAAGGGCAACAGCCAGTTACATTCCTGCAAATAAGCCCGGGGCTGGTAGAGCTCCTTTTCGCTGCCTACCCGGACTTGATTGCGGACGGGATCCAAGGCCAGCACATAGCGTGGCTGACCACCACCTCCGCCCAAGCCCTTGCGTTGTCCCACGGTAAAATTGAGGACGCCGGCATGATGACCGATGACCTGACCACTGCTGTCCACCATCTCCCCTTCCTGCTCCAGATCCAGTCCGGCGTAATCGGCGAGAAAACGGCGGTAGTCTCCGTCCGGGACAAAACAGATATCCTGGGAATCCTGTTTGGCGGCCACCGGCAAGGCATGTTTGCGGGCCAAGGCACGGACCTCGTCCTTGTGCATGGCTCCGACGGGAAAACGCAACTGCGGGAGCAGTCCGGCACCCAGGGCAAAAAGAAAATAGGACTGGTCTTTGCCGGCATCTTCGCCGCGCAACAGGGCGGTGCCGGATTCCGTCTCCAGCAGCCGGGCGTAGTGGCCCGTAGCCAGGATACTGGCGCCCAGGTTTTTACCTTCTTCCAACAGCGCATCGAACTTCAGAAATTGATTGCAGCGCGCACAGGGATTGGGCGTGCGCCCAGCCTGATATTCTGCGACAAACACATCTACGACCTGCTGGCGAAAAGCCTCCCGATAATCCAGCACCTGATAGGGAATCTGCAGACGGGCACAGACTTCGGCGGCATCTTCAATATCTTTTTCGTCACAACAGCGACTTTTCGGCCAGAGACGCATGGTCACGCCTACCAGATCATAGCCTTGTTCCTGCATGAGAATAGCGGCTACCGCAGAATCCACCCCACCGGAAAGGGCCACCAGCGCCTTGGGTGCCGCCATCTTCAGTAGCCCTCAGTCCTTCTCGGCCAGCCAGGCCATCTGGATGGCTTCGAGAATACCCTCACTGGACTTGTCCGGATCATCATCAAAATCTGGAAGTTCCACAATCCAGCGATGCAAGTCCGTGAAACGGAGCAATTGCACATCCGCTTCGGGATGCGCCTCATCCAGCGCGAAGACAATGTCCATGGTATCGCCCCAGTGCATCAGTGCCGCTCCTTTTCCAGATTGATGGTGTATTTGGGTATTTCAATGACCAGGGGCGTATCCGCCACTTTGGCCTGACAACTCAGGCGCGAAGTCGGCTCCAGTCCCCAGGCCTTGTCCAGCAGATCTTCCTCTTTTTCCTCGGCGGCTTCGAGGCTGTCAAAACCTTCCCGCAAAATGACATGACAGGTGGTACAGGCACAAGACATCTCGCAGGCATGTTCAATGGCAATATGATGGCGCATGGCGGCAGCAATGATGGTTTCCCCCGGTTCTGCCTCGAATTCCGCCCCTTCGGGACATAATTCGGCGTTGGGTAGGACTTGTATTTTCGTCATTTAATCTCCCAGATCATCTATGGAACGGCCGGCAATGGCCCGCTGCAGGGCACTATCCATACGCCTTTGCACCAAGGGTTCAGCCGCCGCTTCGACGGCCTCGGCCGCTTTCTGAATGACATCGGCATCGCTGCCGCTCAGGCATTGCTGCAGATCTTGGCGTGCCGCATCCAGGCGGGCTTGTTCTGTAGCATCCAGCAGTGCTGCATCGCTTTGCAATGCCCCCTGCAAGGCCTCAAGGACCCGCTCTCCCTCTACCCGGGCTTCAGCAAGACGCCGCTGGGCCACATCATCGGCGCCATGCGCAAAAGATTCCTGGAGCATGCGGGCAATTTCCGCGTCATCCAGACCAAAACTGGGTTTGACGATCACTTCCGAGCGCACCCCTGTGCTACTTTCATCCGCCGACACCGTCAACAAGCCATCGGCATCCACCTGGAAAGTCACGCGAATACGGGCAGCTCCGGCTACCATGGGGGGAATGCCGCGCAAACTGAAGCGTGCCAGGGAACGGCAGTCCTGCACCAGATCCCGTTCACCCTGCAGTACATGGATACTCATAGCCGTCTGGCCGTCCTTGAAAGTCGTGAACTCCTGGGCTTTGGCAGCAGGTATGGGCGTATTGCGGGGGATGATTTTTTCCACCAGACCGCCCATGGTTTCGAGGCCCAGAGACAGCGGCAGAACATCCATCAACAACAGGTCTTCACGCTGATTGCCGACCAGTGCATCTGCCTGGATAGCAGCTCCCAGGGCTACGACCTGGTCGGGATCAATATCTGTCAGCGGCGGCTGCTGAAAAAATTCAGCGACGAGGCTGCGTAAAGCCGGTACCCGGGTTGCCCCGCCCACCAGCACCACACCATCCAAATCACTCACTTTAAGACCCGCATCGCGCAGGGCGCGGCGACAGGCGGGCAAAGTACGTTGCAGCACCGGCTGGATCAGCTCTGCAAACTGCTTGCGCGACAAAGTCAGCGCGCGGGAGTGGCCCGCTTCGCGCTCCAGATGAATCGGCACCTGTTCCTGCTCGGTCAGCGCCTCCTTGGCCTGACGGGCTTGCTGCAACAGTTGCCGCCGCCAGACGGGATCACCCTGGCGGGAACCAGATTCGGCAATCAGCCACTCAGCAATGGCGTGATCCATGTCGTCGCCACCCAGGGCAGTATCTCCGGCCGTCGCCAGCACCTCGAACACCCCCGCCTGCAAACGCAATATGGAAATATCAAAAGTGCCCCCGCCCAAATCATAAATGGCGAACAAACCTTCACTTTTTTTATCCAGTCCGTAAGCTACCGCCGCCGCCGTCGGCTCGGCCAGCAGGCGCAGCACCTGCAGACCGGCCAGGCGGGCCGCATCTTTGGTCGCCTGGCGCTGTGCCTCATCAAAATAGGCAGGCACGGTAATCACCGCCCCTTCCGGCTCAGCACCCAGGGTTTCCACAGCCAGGGCTTTGAGTACCCGGAGGATTTCAGCAGAGACTTCTACTGGCGACTTTTCGCCCGCCCGGGTTCGCAACCGCAACATACCCTCATCAGGTACCAGATCATAGGGCAAATGGCCCGCCAGCTTCTGGACATCGGCATGGCCCCGCCCCATGAAGCGTTTGACCGATGCTATGGTGTTATGCGGATCCTGGCCTGCGGCTGCCAGCGCCGGATAACCTACGGAAACCTCATCATTTTCCAGATAGCGCACCACCGAAGGCAGGAGGTACTTGCCAGCATGATCGCGCATGACGGTAGGCACCGCCGACAGCACGGAAGCCACCAACGAGTGGGTGGTTCCCAGATCAATACCAATAGCCAGACGCCGTTGATGGGGATCTGCGGTCATGCCCGGTTCTGCAATTTGCATCAAAGCCATACTGTAACACCTTGTGTATTCATAGTCTGCCCTCCAGCATTAGAGGTTCTGCAAGGATTCTTCGCCACGGTCGATTTCGTCCTGAAGCTTGTCCAGAAACTGCAGTTCACGCAACACGGCTCCGGCAGCAGCGCTTTGCGAACAGGGCAAGGTTTTCAGAAAGATGCCGAGCTTTGCAATGGCTTTATCGCCTGCTGCGGTCACCTCTGTGCGCAGCGCCTCCAGCCCCTGCAGGTCCTTGGCCGCCAGCAGATCTTCCAGACGTTCCCGATACATCATCTGAGACATCAACAGCGCCGGATCAGCAACTTTGACCTGCTCACCCAGGGCATCCACACCCTGGGCCTGGAGAAGATAATCGGCGCGTTTCAGGGGATCCCGCAGAATCGCCAGCGCCTCGTTCAGCCGCGTACTCCATTCCAGGGAATAACGGCGTTTGGTCGCATCGGCATGGGCAAAGCGATCGGGATGGAGCATTTTCTGAAAATCCAGCACCCGCTGCCGCAAAGACTGGGCATCCAGGTCAAAACTGGCTGGAAGGCCGACCACCGCAAACAGGGACAATTCCGGACGAAACGGCTGAATAGTGCCGCAAATATGACAAAATGCGGGGGGAACACCAAGCTCCGCCCCGCACTGAATACACGAATCCGCCATCAGGTCGTAAAACTCTCGCCGCAGCCGCAGGAATCCTTGACATTGGGGTTATTGAAACGGAACCCCTCATTAAGGCCTTCACGGGTGAAATCTAGCTGGGTACCATCCAGATAAATCAGGCTCTTGGGGTCCACAAAAAGACTGACGTCATCATGTGGAAATACCATATCCTCCGGATTGGGCGTGTCCACAAATTCCATCACATAAGACAAGCCGGAACAGCCACTGGTTTTGACCCCAATGCGAATACCCAGCCCCTTCCCACGCTTGGCAATACTCTTGCGTACCTGCTGGACAGCACTTTCGGATAAAGTCAAAGCCATAGCGGCATCCTCAGTGCGCCACCTGGGCGGACAACGCTTCGCCACCCTGGCTGGCCTGAGCAGCACCCTGCTTGCTGCGATAGTCTTCCACGGCCGCCTTGATGGCGTCTTCAGCCAGCACGGAACAGTGGATTTTGACCGGAGGCAATTCCAGCTCCTCGGCAATATGACTGTTCTTGATGGTCATGGCTTCATCAAGCGTTTTACCCTTGACCCATTCCGTGACCAGAGAACTGGAGGCGATGGCCGAACCACAACCATAGGTCTTGAATTTGGCATCTTCGATAATGCCCTGGGCGTTCACCTTGATCTGCAGACGCATCACGTCACCGCAGGCGGGGGCACCTACCATGCCAGTACCGACGCCGCTGTCGTCCTTGTCCATTGCCCCGACATTGCGGGGATTTTCATAATGATCGATGACTTTTTCACTGTATGCCATGACTGTTCTCCTTGCTTGGGGGCCTTAATGAGCGGCCCACTGAATACTGTTAAGATCGATGCCCTCCAGATGCATTTCCCAGAGCGGGGACAATTCCCGCAGCTTGCCCACCTTGCCGGCAATCAACTCGATGGTGGCATCAATTTCAGCTTCGGTCGTAAAGCGGCCGATACCGAAACGAATGGAACTGTGGGCCAGCTCGTCGGATTTACCCAACGCCCGCAGTACATAAGATGGCTCCAAACTCGCCGAAGTACAGGCTGAACCGCTGGAAACCGCGATTTCCTTGAGGGCCATGATCAGGGATTCGCCTTCAACAAAGGCAAAACTGATATTCAGGTTATGAGGTACCCGATGTTCCATACTGCCATTGATGTAGGTTTCCTCGACGCGGTCCTGAATGCCTTTGAGCAGACGATCACGCAGCTTGCCGATTCTCTGGCCGTCGCTGTCCATGAGCTGCACTGCCAACTCCGCCGCTGCCCCCATCCCGACAATCTGGTGGGTAGGCAATGTGCCCGAACGCATACCCCGCTCATGACCACCACCGTGTACCTGGGCTTCTACCCGCACCCGGGGTTTGCGCCGCACGTACAAAGCGCCGATGCCTTTGGGACCATAAATCTTGTGACCGGACAAGCTCATCATATCCGCCTGAATGGCCTCCACATCCACGGGTACTTTGCCCAGTGCCTGGACTGCATCCACATGGAACAGCACCTTGTGGGCCCGCAAAATCCGGCCAATCTCGGCCATGGGCTGAATGACCCCGATTTCGTTATTGACGAAGAGCACCGAAGCAATGATGGTGTCCGGACGAATGGCGGCTTCAAAAGCTTTCAGATCGACGAGGCCATCTTCCTGAACTTCGAGATAGGTCACTTCAAAACCTTCCCGCTCCAGCTGCCGGCAGGTATCGAGGGTCGCCTTGTGCTCGGTCCGCAGGGTGATGATGTGTTTACCCTTGCCGGAGTAAAAATGGGCCGCCCCCTTCAGGGCCAGATTGGTGGACTCGGTGGCACCGGAGGTCCAGACAATCTCCCGGGGATCGGCATGAATGGCATCAGCCACCTGCTGCCGCGCTTTATCCACGGCTTTTTCCGCAGTCCAGCCGTAAGCATGAGAACGACTCGCCGCATTCCCGAAATCATGGGTCAGGTAGGGCAGCATCTGCTCCAGCACCTGCGGATCCACAGGCGTGGTTGCCTGGTAATCCAGATAAATGGGACGATCCGGATCGATCAGCAAGGGTTTCTTGCTCTCCAGTTCGATAATTTGCGATGAACTCATATTCTGCACCTCACCTCATGGTATCAAGCGGTATCATGCGTTGCCGTACGCAACGTATGGCGATTTTGTAGACGAACCGGCATAGCTTGCATCGATTCTTTTTTCAAGTGCCGCGTCACCAGATCGCCCAGAGTAATGCTTCCGAGAAACCCGGCAATCAAGTCACCCAATTCTTCCCAGAGATCGTGGGTCAGACACTGCTGGCCGTCGCCCTTGCAGCAATTCTGCGGCTCACCACCACACTGAGTGGTGCTGATGGATTCGTTGACCGCCTCGACAATACGGGTGAGGGAAATCTGCGAATCCGGCAGTGCCAGCCGGTAACCACCGCCAGGACCGCGCACACTTTCAATCAACCCCACACGCCGCATACGCCCAAACAACTGCTCCAGGTAAGCCACTGAAATCTGCTGACGCTGGGAAACATCCGCCACCGTCACCACCCCGTCCTGCTGATGCAAAGCCAAGTCGAGCATGGCGGTTACGGCATAACGGCCCTTTGTCGTCAATTTCATATCGGAATACCTCTGTGGCACATCCTACTATCTCTACTAAATTAGTCAAGTATTCACGGATGAAGTTCCCCGTCTTGGCGGAGTTTGTTCCGGGGCAGCCGGATCCGGGTCCAGAGAGCAGGCAATTTCTTCCACCGGCATCAAGCTTTGTCTGGGCTGCAACTGCTGCACCCCCTCCCTGAGTTGGGCTATTTCGGCATCCTGCCGGTGCATGTGTTCGAGCATGCATTCTATGGCCCTGGCCACTGGATCCGGCATCTGACCGGTCAGGCCATAGGCCTCAAAATTATCGGGATGCTGTTCGGCTTTATTGACCACCCGGCCGGGAATACCCACAACAGTAGCTCCTGCAGGAACCGTTTTGACCACCACCGCATTGGAACCGATTCGAGCCTGATCGCCCACCACTATCGGCCCCAGCACCTTGGCGCCGGCCCCCACAATCACCCCGTTTCCAAGAGTGGGGTGACGCTTGCCCGGTTGCCAGGAAGTGCCCCCCAGGGTAACCCCGTGATAGAGCGTGCAGTCATCGCCAATTTCCGCCGTTTCACCAATCACCACTCCCATCCCGTGATCGATAAAAAAACGTTGACCAATGCAGGCACCGGGATGAATTTCAATCCCGGTCCAGAATCGTGAAAATGCGGCGATAATCCTGGCCAGCAAGCGCCAGTGCCGTTTCCACAGGCCATGGGCAAGACGGTGCAGGAACAGGGCGTGGACCCCGGGATAGGTCAGCAACACCTCAAGACGATTGCGGGCGGCGGGATCACGGGCAAAAACAGCATCCAGGTCAGCACGCCAATGACCAGTCATCCCCTTGCCTCCTCCCGGTTTCGTCTGTTCTTCTCAGCCCGCATTAAAGACTATCCCGACCCTTTTTGTCTACTATTCGTCGCCCAGCGCTGTATTTCCGTGAGAATACCGCGCAGGATATTGACTTCATTGGCACTGGGTCGTGCCCGGTCATACAGACGCCGTAAGCGGCGCATCATGCGGGCGGCACGAATTTCCTGGAGAAAACCACTTTGCCGCAGCACCTGCTCCAAGTGCTGATAAAAACCCTCCATGTCCTCCATGGGTGCGGGCGAATCCAGAAGCGCAGCAGTAGCTTCGCCAGACACGTCTGCACGCTCGGCCAGAGTCGCCATGTGCAATTCATAAGCCAGCACCTGTACTGCCTGACCCAGATTCAATGAATGATATAATTCGGCGGTGGGAATATTGACCAGCACCTGACAGTGATCCAGCTCTTCGTTACTGAGCCCGGTGCGCTCCCGACCAAAAACCAGGGCGCAATGACCGCCTGCCAGCTCCTGCACCATGTCCAACGCCGCCTCCCGGGCATCCAGCACCGGCCACTGAATGCGCCGGTCCCGGGCACTGGTGCCATATACCTTGTGACACCCCTGCAAGGCAGTGGCCAGATCCGTCGTGACCTGGGCCCGATCGAGAATATCCTCCGCTCCCGAAGCCAGGGCTGTGGCTTCGGGATGGGGAAAGTAGCGCGGGTTTACCAGCACCAGGTGTTGTAAGCCCATGACTTTCATGGCGCGAGCCGTGGCGCCAATATTTCCCGGATGGCTGGTTTCCACCAGCACCACTCGCAAACCCTGTAAAATCTCTGCACTCACAATGTGTTACTCCTGATCATCTACTTCCTGCCCCGTGCATTACTGTTTCCAACCAACCTGGAAGCCTCTCCCCCAGTCACCGCTTCCTGGCACCACTTTCAATGGCATTCGTGCGGTCTATGCCGTTCTCCTTTATACTGGAAAGCATCCATTCTGTTTTCCCATAGGGTTCCCATGCAGCATCCCATTCTTGTAACCGCCATTCGTGCCGCCCGTAAAGCCGGCGATATCATCAACCGCAGTTTTGCGCGGGTCAATGAAATCACCATCACCCCCAAGGCCCATAACGATTTTGTGACCGACGTGGACCAGCGCGCCGAAGCTGCCATCGTCGAAATCATCCGTCGCGCCTATCCCGAGCATGGCATTCTGGCCGAGGAAGGCAGTCGCATTGCCGACAAGGAATTCGAGTGGATCATCGACCCCCTCGACGGTACCACCAACTTCATTCACGGCATGCCGCAACTTTGCGTATCCATTGGCATCAAGCACTTTGATCGTCTGGAACATGCAGTCGTGTACAATCCCATTCATGATGAACTGTTCACGGCCTCTCGCGGCGCCGGCGCCCACCTCAATGATCGCCGCCTGCGCATTGCCCAGCGCAAGGATCTGGAGGGTGCCCTGCTCGGGACTGGTTTCCCGTTCCGGGACTTCTCCTATCTCGACACTTACATGGCGACCTTCAAGGCCTTCATGCTCAAAACTGCGGGCATCCGCCGCCCCGGTTCCGCCGCCCTGGATCTGGCTTATGTGGCCGCCGGTCGTTATGACGGATTCTGGGAGTTCAATCTCAAGCCCTGGGATCTGGCAGCAGGAGCCTTGCTGGTTCAGGAGGCCGGTGGTGTGGCCACCGACTTCACGGGTGACCAGGGTTATCTGGATAATGGCAATATTGTCGCCGGCAATTTGCGCGTACATGCGCAAATGCTCCACATCATCAGCCAGGAAATCAACAGGCCTCAAGCCTGAACAGCAGCGCGTCGAGGCCGTCAGCGTTTCTGATACTTACTGCGCTGCCAATGCCCGCGACCCGGCCCAGTGCCTGGCAAACTGGCGCGCCACCCGACCACTGCGTGATCCTCTCTGCAGCGCCCAGCGCAAGGCCTCTTCCCGCCACTCTCCGGCATCTGCAGCCACCTCCAGGCGGCGCAGATGGATCGCACAAATATCCAGATACATGGCCTGATCGAAGGGATAAAAGCCCAACCATAGCCCAAAGCGCTCGGACAGGCTGATTTTTTCCTCGGCGGTTTCTCCCGCAATAATCTCTTCACCATGACGATGATATTCTTCATTGTCGGAAAAGTGCCGGGGCATGAGATGTCGGCGGTTACTGGTGGCATACAGGAGGACATTATCAGGGCGCGCCTCGACACCGCCATCCAGCAGGGATTTGAGCGCCTTGTAGCCCGGATCGTCAGAACTGAAAGACAAATCATCACAAAACAGGGCAAAGTGATAGCGTTGCTCTGGATCAGCGGCCTGCAATGCCGCCAAAATCTCCGGTAAATCGAGAATGCCATCGGCATCCATTTCAATGAGGCGCAGCCCCTGATCGGCATAACGCTGCAGCAGGGCTTTGACCAGAGAGGATTTTCCCGTTCCCCTGCCGCCCCAGAGCAGAGCATCATTGGCCGGATATCCCGCCACAAACTGACGGGTATTCAGATCCAGGGCTGCCTTGGTTTCGTCGATACCCAGAAGCTCGTCCATTTCCGGCAAATCCACCCGGGTCACGCCTTCTAGCCGCCCGCCCAGAGGCAAATGGCGCCAACGCGCGGCCTTCACCTGAGCAAAATCGGGCAGAGGATGACTACCGCCATCTCCCAGCAGCGCGGCCAAACCTTCCAGCAAGTGCTGACGTTCCACTGTCCTTAAACTCCTTTCTGTGATTAGATAGCTCCGAACCACTTTATCTTACTGCGTCCTGTCATGAAACTGTTTACCGACTTTCTACCCATTATCCTGTTTTTTATTGCTTACAAGATTCATGGCATTTATACGGCCACGGAAGTGTTGATTGTGGCTGCCATTATACTGATGGCCTGGCAGTGGTGGCGGCACGGACGTATTGAAACCATGACCTGGGTATCCACCCTTCTGATTCTTATATTCGGCGGGCTGACCCTTTATTTTCATAATGATACTTTTATCAAAGTCAAACCCAGCATACTCTATCTGCTCTTTGCCGGGGTCCTGTTTTTCACCCACTGGCGGCAAAAGCCTTTACTGGAACGTCTCATGGGTGGGCAATTGCCCGCAACCCTGCCCCCATCGTTCTGGCGCCGTCTCAACGCATACTGGATCATTTTTTTTCTTTTCAGTGCAATATTGAATCTGGTGGTAGCCTACAGTTTTTCCACGGGCATCTGG
This sequence comes from Acidithiobacillus sp. TH-A117, assembly GCF_057473465.1. Lineage (NCBI taxonomy): Bacteria > Pseudomonadati > Pseudomonadota > Acidithiobacillia > Acidithiobacillales > Acidithiobacillaceae > Acidithiobacillus > Acidithiobacillus sp. TH-A117. Next base: position 72,781 of record NZ_JBYCKQ010000022.1, on the reverse strand, counting down.
GTGGATTACAAGCTGTTCGGTATGCTGGGTATTACCATCATTTTTGTATTGTTCCAGGCGGTGCTCATTTCCCGGGCGCTGCCCCAGGAAGTGAAAGACGGTGACTCATGACTCCCGTACAGAGGCCAGACTCTCTTTATTGACAGGACAACACTATGTATTACTGCATCATTGGTACCGATAACCCCAATTCCCTGAGCAAACGCCAGACGGCCCGCGCCGATCACCTGGCACGCCTGCATCAGCTGCAATCCGAAGGACGGCTGCTGACTGCAGGTCCCTTCCCTGCCCTGGATACGGAAGAACCCGGTGAAGCAGGTTTCACCGGCAGCCTGATTATTGCCCGCTTTGATTCCCTGGACGAAGCCCACGCCTGGGCGGCTGCCGAACCCTATCTCAGTGCCGGGGTCTATGCAGATGTCAGCGTGCGCCCCTATAAAGGAGTATTTCTGCCATGAACAAGCAACAACTGGAACAATTACTGGAAGATGCCCTCCACCCCGAATTTCTGGAAGTGAAAGATCGCACGGAAGCCCATAGTGAACATGAGCAATCCGATGGCGGTGGACACTATGAGCTACGCATTGTCTGCGCCCAGTTTGCAGGGATGGCACCCCTCGCCCGGCATCGACTGATCAATGCCGCTACCGAGTCGGTTCGTGAGCAGATGCATGCTTTGGCCGTAAAAGCCTATACTCCCGAAGAATTTGCCGCGCTGAATCAGCCCAAAGCTCCGCGCCGAAGCATCTCCCTCAATACCCAGTAAAGTGTCTGGAAAAACCGCATTGATTGCGCGCAACGCCCTATTTGCCCCGAAACTGGCAGGATAATCGAATGCCGGCCGATAGTTTCGTGCGCAGCTTTCGCGAATCCTCCCCGTACATCCACCGCTTCCGGGGGCAGACCTTCGTCATCAATTTTGGCGGCGATGCCATTGCCGATGGCAGCATCCGTGTGCTCGCCCATGATATTGCCCTGCTCAACAGTCTGGGCATTAACGTGGTATTGGTGCATGGTGCCGGACCACAAATCGATGCAGCCCTGCAACTACATGGATTACAGACTCAACGCATCCATGGCAAACGCATCACCAGCCCGGAAGCCATGCAGGTGCTGCGCGAAGCTGTGGGCGGTGCCCGCCTGGTCGTGGAAGCGGCCCTGTCCGAAGGGCAGATGGGCTCACCCATGGCCCATGCCGGGCTGCAGGTGGTCAGCGGCAACTTCATCATTGCTCAGCCCGTCGGTATTCTGGACGGGGTGGATTACCAAAGCACCGGCAAGGTCCGGCGGGTGGCAAGTGAGGTCATGGAACGCCATCTCGCTGCCGATGAAATTGTACTACTCTCGCCCATCGGGGTTTCTCCCACCGGTACTCTGTTCAACATCCGTGCCGAAGAAGTGGCAGTGGCGGCCGCCGTTGCCCTGGGTGCTGCCAAGCTGGTGTTTTACATGGATGAGGAGGGTATTATCGATGCGCAAGGAACATTACTGCGTCAACTGACCTCTTCGGAAATCCCCGCCTTGCTGGAACGCCAAGATCTTTCTACGGAAGTCCGCGAACATTTACACAGCGCCGCAACAGCCTGCGCCAAGGGCGTGGAGCGCATTCATCTGATTTCCCGGCATGTGGATGGTGCCCTGCTCCGCGAACTATTTACCCGCGACGGCCTCGGCACCCTGATTTCCCGCGATTCCTTTGAACATATGCGCATGGCCACGGTCACCGATATTCCCGGCATCCTCGCCCTGATTCGGCCGTTGGAAGAAAAAGGGATTCTGGTCAAGCGCAGCCGGGAACGCCTGGAAATGGAAGCCGATCATTTCGTGGTCATGGAGCGCGATGGCAAGATCATCGGTTGTGCGGCCATTTATCCCTATCCGGAACAAGGCATGGCGGAAGTAGCTTGCCTGGCGGTAGACAGTCTTTACCGTCGTCAGGGACGTGGTGAAAGGCTGCTGGCCTTCTGCGAGAACTGGGCCAGGGAAAGGCAGTTATCCCGCATTTTTGTCCTGAGCACGCAAACGACCCACTGGTTCCTGGAACGCAAATTCCGCCAGGGCTCCCTGGAGGAGTTGCCGATCCCCCGGCAACAACTGTACAACTTTCAACGCCGCAGTCAGGTTTTTTTTCAGACTCTCTGAGTTTTTGTGCCTACAGCGCTGCCTCTGCCTCCAGCGGCACCTCGACAGACGCAGAATCCTCTTCCAGCACCTCTTCTTCACGGGTCAGGGGCGGCTTGTCGCTGGTTTTGTTCATCCCGCCGCTGCGGCCATCATAACGGTTGACCACGGTACAGCGCCGGGCAATGAATCCGCCTTTTTCGGTCTCACTGGGTTCAATATCAAATTCCAGAATGATATCCCGACTGGGCAGATCGTCCGTATCCAGTTCGCGGGGTAAATCAGAAATATGCACAAAGGCCGACTCATAGGGAGAATCTTCATGCCGGGTATCGGTGACCCAGAGCCGGGCGGAGACCCCCGTCAAAAAGCGAATGAAACCAAAACCCCGCTCGGCTTCCCAACGGATGCATATGCCACGAATACGCGAACCCATTTCTCCCCAGGGAACACGCATATCTCCCCGGGTGGGTAACAGGCCCGGTACCAGATAGCCCGAATAAAAGGCATCGGCTTCGTGTTGCAATTCTCTGGAAACATTGCGGAATGCCAGGACTTCTACACGGCAGCCCTTATTCTGCAATGCTCTGACCACCTGCAGAAAGTCGCCATCGCCGGTCACCAGCAGTAACTGATCGAGACGTTCGGACTGAAGCATGACATCCACAGCCAGATCCAGATCGGCATTGGCTTTGGAAACCCGGTTACCCTCATCATCCACAAACCAGCGCACCGGCTTTTCAATGATTTTCCAGCCAAGATCGCGCACCGCCTGCTGATAACTGCGAATACCTTCCCGGTATTCGCGATCACTTTTCATCCGCTCGCCATCGACGGCCATATAGGTGTTGAGACGCAGCAGGCGGGCCTGATCTTCCCGCGCGGCAAAACGGCGCAGCACGTCATAGCGCATGGCATAGCCGCCGTTATAACGGACATTTTCCGCGTCTACATATACACCAATATGCAATTCACCGTTACTCATGCGTAATCATGACTCCAGAATGGCACCATTGGCGGCGTTGGTCACCAACTTGCGATAACGGCGCAGCCAGGAAGAAGACAATGGTTTTTCAATCGGTACCCAATGCTTGCGCCGTTCGGCCAGTTCTTCATCACTGAGTTCCACATGAATTTTGCCATTGTCCAGATCCAGCGAGATAATATCTCCTGCTTTCAGCAGGCCAATCGGTCCGCCCTCCGCCGCCTCCGGCGAAATGTGCCCTATACAGGCACCCCGTGTCGCACCACTGAAACGGCCATCGGTAATAAGGGCGACACTTTCTCCCAACCCCATGCCCATGATATTGGCCGTAGGCGTCAGCATTTCCGGCATACCGGGGCCACCTTTGGGGCCTTCATAACGAATGACCACCACATCTCCGGCCTTGACCTCACCCGCCAGGATGCCTTCAGCGGCACTATCCATACTCTCAAAGATTTTTGCCGGACCGGAAAAGCGGCGCATTTCCGGTATTACCGCGCCGATTTTGACAATGCCCCCTTCCGGTGCGAGATTCCCGAAAACCACCCGCAAACCCCCGGTAGGCGCAATGGGATCACTGGCCAAATGAATGATTTTACTGTCTTTGACACTGGCTTGAGTGACAATTTCCCGCAAACTCTGGCCACTGACGGTAGGCTTGTCCAGATGCAGCACATCAGGATTACGCTTGTGCACCTCATGGAGAATTGCCGGAATACCGCCCGCGCGTCCGATATCTTCAATATGCACCGTCGATAGGGCTGGCGATACCTTGGCCAGATAAGCTACTTGCTGGGCCAGATCGTTGAGACGGGCCAAGGGATACTGGATGCCTGCTTCGCGGGCGATAGCGAGGGTGTGCAATACGGTATTGGTAGAGCCGCCCATGGCCATATCGAGAATAAAGGCATTATCAATGGCCTCAAAATCGACCAGTTGGCGCATAGTCGGCCCCTCGGCCATGGCCAGAGCCACCACCCGATCTGCGGCCTGTCTGACCAGATCACGTCGCTCTGCCGCTGTGGCGAGAATGGTGCCATTGCCCGGCAGAGCAATACCCAACACCTCCATCAGACAGTTCATGCTGTTGGCGGTGAACATACCCGAACAGGAACCACAGGTAGGACAGGCCTTGTCTTCGATTTCCTTGAGGCGAATTTCCGTAATCTGGCCGCGCTTGAACTGTCCCACCGCTTCAAAAGCCGTCACCAGATCAATGGAAGTGCCGTCGGAAAGCCTGCCCGCCTCCATCGGACCGCCAGAGACAAAAACGGTCGGCACGTCACAGCGCAAGGCGCCCATGATCATCCCCGGAACAATTTTGTCGCAGTTGGGAATACAAATCAGGGCATCGAGATGATGGGCCTGAACCACGGTTTCAATGGAATCGGCAATCAACTCCCGGCTCGGCAATGAGTAACGCATACCGTCATGACCCATGATGATACCGTCATCCACGCCAATGGTATTGAACTCGAAGGGAATGCCCCCAGCCGCACGGATATTTTCCTTGACGATGCGCCCGAACTCCTGCAAATGCACATGGCCGGGAATAATATCAATGTAAGAATTCGCCACCCCGATGAAGGGCTTGTCCATGTCGCGGTCAGTGACCCCGCACGCTTTCAACAAGGAGCGATGGGGAGTCCGTTCAAAACCTTTTTTGATCATATCAGAGCGCATGTCAACCTCGGGGCATATTCAAGGGGCCGTGCCTTGCGGCGGGACCCGGAAACGACGGGGCAGGAGGATAATCACCCTGTCCGCCAACTGGTCATTCTGTCGAGTATAGAACCAAGTGCCGCAGAGGCCAAGGCGCAGCCATCCGTGCAGTTATTCCTCTCCATCCCCTTGGGCAGCACCCTGCCGAAACTGGGAGTGGATCAAGGCTCAGCTTTCGCTCTCCTGAGCAGGGGGTAGCCATTCGCGCCAGATAGCCAGCAGGATGGCCAGAATGACCGGACCGAGAAATAATCCGAGCAAACCAAAAGCCAGAATACCGCCGAGCACCCCAAAGAGCACCAGGAGAAAAGGAATATGTACCGCGCTGGAGATCACCAACGGACGAATCAGATTATCTATCCAGCTGACCACCAGAGTTCCCCACAGTGCCAGCCCGATGCCGGCCCAGGTTTGCCCATGAATCAGCAGCCAGATACTGGCCGCCCCCCAGACCAGGGGGGTGCCGAATGGCAAAAAGGAAAACAGCAGCGTCACTACGGCCAGCAGCACCGGGGCGGACAGGCCCGTCACCCAATAACCCAGACCTGCCAGAGCGCCCTGGGCCAGCGCCGTAGCGAGAATTCCATAGATGACCGCGCGAATCGTGCTGGCAACCGTCTGCAGATAAGCGTCTCCGCGCTGCCCCAACACTTGATGCACGAAGCGCCGCAGTTGCTCCAGAAGCTCCAGCCCGTAGCGATAAAAGAAAAACGCCGTGATGAGCACCAACACCAGCAAGGCTCCCAGCCGGCCGATACCACCAGCCAGCACGCCAATGCGTCCCGCCCAGGCGGACAAATCCGGTGACAATGCGCCGGGACGCCACTGGGCCTTCCAGGAAGCGGGTATCTGTTGGATGATATCCTGGAGCCAGGGATTACTGTGCCATGTATTACTGATCAGCTTTTGCGTATCCTGCTGTCCCAGCTCCGTCAGGACATGGTGCAATTCCGTGCCCAAAGTCATGCTGAGAAACAATACGGGTAGAATAAAAATCAGCGCCAGCAGCAGGGTGGCTGCGCCAGCAGCCAGAAAGGGCGGCCAGTGACGGCGCAGGGGTGCGGTCAGGGGCCAGGTTGCGTACACCAGAATGGCTGCCCAGACAATAGCTGGCAGAAAAGGCGAAAGGATTTGCCAGACCAGCCAAAAAAATAACAGCGCAGCGAGCCCTTGCCCGAAGACGAAGCGCAGATCGCGAACCGTCAGATCCGCGACACGCATGTAAAGCTAAATCCGGGCGACGCCGCTTTTTCGCGCGGCAGCAGTGACTGCGCCCGCCACCCATTGCCGCAAACGCGGATCCAGCGGTTTGGGAATAAAATAGTCCGGCCCGAATTGCAGTCCTGCAACTCCGGAAAAGCCATAAGCATGCTGGACTTCTTCCGGGACGGGTTCTCTGGCCAGACGCGCCAGCGCATCCACCGCAGCCAGCAGCATCTCCTGATTGATCTGCCGGGCCCGACAATCCAGAGCACCCCGAAACAAAAAGGGAAAGCCCAGGACATTATTGACCTGATTGGGCATATCCGAGCGCCCGGTTGCCATGATGGCATCAGGCCGCAGGCGCTTGACAGCCGCCGGATCAATTTCCGGATCGGGATTCGCCAGGGCAAATATCACCGGTCGCGGCGCCAATCCGGGCAAAGCACTTTCAGGAATGGCACCGCGCACCGACACACCAATCAGCACATCGGCGCCTTCGAGCATATCGTTCAGGGTCCAGTGCGCCGGGGCTGTAGCAAAAGCTTGATGCCAATGGGTCAGGTCATTACGCCCTTCATGCAGTACCCCATGGACATCACTCAAATAAACAGCCGTGACACCCAGCGCCCGCAACATGCGGGCTATGGCCAGACCAGCGGCACCCGCGCCGACTATGGCGACTTTAACGCCACTAAAAGCTTTGCCCTGCAATTCCAGAGCATTTTGCAAAGCCGCCGCCACGATCACCGCCGTGCCATGCTGATCATCATGGAACACCGGTATATCCAGCATTTTCTGCAAAGCTTCTTCCACCTGAAAACACAGGGGAGCGGCGATATCTTCCAGATTGATCCCACCGAAACCCGGAGCAATGGCGGCCACCACATCAATCAAATGTTCGGCATCACGCGTCTGGACTTCGATATCAAAAGCGTCAATATCGGCGAAATGCTTGAACAGCAGCGCTTTCCCTTCCATGACCGGTTTGCCGGCCAGAGGGCCGACATTGCCCAGCCCCAGCACGGCAGTACCATTACTGACCACAGCGACCAGATTGCCTTTGCCCGTATAGTCATAGGCTTTTTCAGGATCGGCCGCTATTTCCCGCACCGGGGCAGCAACCCCGGGGGTATAAGCCAGGGACAAATCATCCTGGCTCTTGCAGGACTTGCTGGGAATGACCGCCAGCTTGCCAGCGGGGGGCCGGGAATGATACTCCAAGGCCCTCCGTCCAATTCTGCCTGGGCTTCCTTGGCTTCCATGGAATTTTACTGACCGCCGCCGTAGCGCTTGCGGAATTTTTCAACCTGCCCAGCGGCAGACACATTACGCTGCTTGCCGGTGTAAAACGGATGGCATTCGGAGCACAAATCGATGTGCAGATCGCGATTGGCAGTTGAACGGGTTTTGAACACATTCCCGCAACTGCAGGTGACCGTGATTTCTTCGTACTTGGGATGAATTTCGGATTTCATGATTAAGCTACTCTCGGGCCTGAATACAAAGAGGCGAATTATAGGGATAGAGGGGGCAGGCGTCCAGCCAATCCTCAGCGGTTCATGGAGTCAAAGAACTCCGCATTGTTTTTGGTCGCGCGGACCTTGTCCAGCAGGAACTCCATGGACTCCAGAGAATCCATGGGTGCCAGCAATTTGCGCAACACCCACATCTTGCTGAGCAAATCTGCAGGGACCAGCAGTTCTTCCCGACGCGTTCCGGATTTATTGAGGTTAATGGCCGGATAGGTGCGTTTTTCCGCCAGACGGCGATCCAGATGTACTTCCATATTGCCGGTGCCCTTGAATTCCTCAAAAATCACTTCGTCCATCTTGGAGCCGGTTTCAACCAGGGCCGTGGCAATAATGGTCAGACTACCACCTTCCTCAATATTCCGGGCAGCGCCAAAAAACCGTTTGGGCTTCTGCAGGGCATTGGCGTCCACGCCTCCCGTCAAAACCTTGCCAGATGACGGCACCACGGTATTGAAAGCTCTGGCCAGACGGGTAATGGAATCCAGCAAAATCACCACGTCGTGTTTGTGCTCCACCAGACGCTTGGCTTTTTCAAGCACAATTTCAGCGACCTGAGTGTGGCGGGTCGCCGGCTCATCAAAAGTGGAGGAAACCACCTCGCCTTTGACCGAGCGCTGCATGTCCGTCACCTCTTCGGGACGTTCATCAATCAGCAACACAATCAGATAGCATTCAGGATGATTGGCCGTGATGGCGTGAGCAATCTGCTGTAATAATACCGTCTTACCGGTTTTGGGGGGCGCTACGATCAAGCCGCGCTGGCCTTTGCCGATGGGCGACACCAGATCGATAATACGCGGTGCCACTTCCCCGTAAGCCACGCTATCATATTCCAGACGCAGGGGCTCATCGGGAAACAAAGGCGTCAAATCATCAAAGTTGACCTTGTTGCGGGTCGCTTCGGGAGATTCAAAATTGATGCTTTCTACTTTAAGCAAAGCAAAATAGCGCTCCCCTTCCTTGGGTGGCCGAATTTGTCCGGACACCGTGTCACCGGTCTGCAAATGAAAGCGGCGGATTTGCGAAGGAGAAACATAAATATCGTCGGGTCCAGCCATATAAGACCCGGAGGCTGCTCGTAAAAACCCGAAACCATCCTGCAGGATTTCCAGCACGCCCTCACCATAAATCGCGTCGCCATTGCGGGCATGGGCTTTCAGGATATTGAAAATGATTTCCTGTTTTTTCTGACGGGCAGTGCCATCCAGACCCATATCCTGACAAATGATGGCCAGTTCAGCGGCAGTTTTTCTTTTCAAATCCGTCAGATTCATGGCTGTCGCGCCCGGGTTTGGCAACAGCAAAGACTCTTCTTCTTCGATCAGAATATCTTCGTTGGGAAAGGACTTGGGTGTACGGGGCGATTTACGGCGGGGACGTGGTGTATTCAAAGTTGGCTATCCAGAAAGGCCGTCAGCTGGGCTTTACTCAAGGCACCCACTTTTGTTGCTTCCAGTTTTCCATTTTTGAACAGCAACAAGGTGGGGATACCACGAATACCATACTGCGGAGGGGTGTTGGGATTTTCGTCGATATTAAACTTGGCAATTTGTAACTTTTCAGCATATTCAACTGCCACTTCTTCAAGAATCGGGGCGATCATTTTGCAGGGACCACACCATTCTGCCCAAAAATCGACCAGAACCGGTTTGGAACATTGCAGTACATCCGTCTCGAAACTGTCATCAGACACATACATAATAGCGTCGCTCATGGGAGATAGCTCCTCTGTCTCAGTTTGGTATAGCACCTTGGGTGGAAAGTCATTGATTTTGATTCATGTGGGATAATCCCAAACTCTATTGCACCGGACGGCGCTTGCAGGTTTGCTCTTCTTTCAAATTGAAGGTAAGCAAAGCATAGCACGATATGCACGGGATGCAAGTAAGTTGTCCTGACACCGGTTATGGAGTACGTGCACCATGGTTTTTTTGCTCGAGAAGCATGGCCCAGTCAACGTTGGCCTGCCGCCGGCTTGAGCGGCATATTAATATAATTTTTATGCAGTGAAAGCCTGCTTTGCTATGGCGAAGGCTTACGATAAAGGAGACTGGAAATGCATATTGAAGTATTGATCTGACCACGGACAGGGTTGAATCAGGAATAGCATAAATTGGCGGAGAGAGAGGGATTCGAACCCTCGATGGAGTGTTTAGCCCCATACTCCCTTAGCAGGGGAGCGCCTTCAGCCGCTCGGCCATCTCTCCGGTGGGCAGATAATACCCTGTTGTTCGGGCACAGGTCAAAGCCTGAGCAACCGCCAGATCGACCCTCAGCAACGCAACGAATTTTCCTGAGCTTTGAGCGTCTGACAATAAGGTATCGCAATATGCTAATCTATTCACGTCCCATCATGGAGAACATTCCAGTGACAGCCCTTCTGGTTTTGCAGGATTTAGCCAAACGCCTCCCCGGAACCCCGGACAGATGGTTGTTTCGTGATGCCAGCCTTGCCGTGAACCCAGGAGATTTTGTGGCTATCATGGGGGAAAGCGGGGTAGGTAAAAGTACCTTGCTGCACATTATCGCCGGACTCGAAAAATCCGATGCCGGGCAGATGCATTTTCGGGATCAGGACCTGAACGCGCTGAATGACGATGATCGTACCTTGCTGCGCCGCCGCCAGATGGGTTTCGTATTTCAGGCTTTTCACCTGATACCGCAACTCAATGTGGCTGAAAATATCGCCCTGCCCTGGCGTCTGAATGGCTTGCCACGCAAAGATCTCTCCCGGCGCGTCCGCCAGCTTGGCGAACAGCTGGGTATTGCCGGACGACTGCAGGCCTGGCCCCGGGAACTCTCCGGTGGCGAAATGCAGAGGGTTGCCGTGGCCCGGGCAATTGTGCACCGCCCCGCCCTGATTCTGGCCGATGAACCGACGGGCAGCCTTGACGCCGAATCGGCCGAGTCGGTCATGAATTTACTGTACACTGCCCTGGAAGCCGAAGGTCCGGCTGTCCTGCTGGTCACTCACTCCCCGGCCGCCGCCGAACGTGCGCAACGTCTATTGCGCTTTGATGCCCAGGGATTCCATCCGCAGTGATCACCCGTATTCCCTGGCAGGCAGCCGTCTGGCGCCCGCTGCGCCAACGTCCCGGTGCAACCATGCTCGCCATGTTGGGTATTGCTTTGGGAGTAGCCCTGGGTCTGGCCATTGCCCTCATCAATGTCCAGGCGGTCAGTGATTTTTCAGCCGGTCTTCGGCATCTGGCGGGGCAGGCAGACCTGACCCTCAGCGCTCCCGGACCAGGCTTTGCGGAGTCCTGGTACACTCGTTTGAGCATAGCGCCCGGAGTGGAAGTGGCCGCGCCGGAAATCCGTCTGGAGGCACCCATGGTGCAGCCGGCCCATAAAGCGCCATTACACATTCTGGGCATAGATGCCTTTCAGGCAGCGCGGATGGGGCAACCCCTGATCCCTCTCAATCTCCATAGTCCCCTGGCACTACTGGACCCCCGGAACATTGCGCTGAGCCCATCCGCCATGCAGGCCTTGGGCTTGAAGGTGGGTGACTATATGACAGTCAATGCAGCGGGCCACCCGCGCCGTCTTCATATCATCGCTGAGCTGCCGGACATACACAGCATCGGAGCCATAGGGGTCATGGATATTGCGGCCGTGCAGTGGTTATGGGGACGGGGTAATCAGATTAATCAGATCGACTTGCGCCTTCAGCCAGGCATCAGCAATGCCGCCTTTGAACAAAAATGGCAGCCCCTGCTGCCTCCCGGCGCGGTGTTGGAAAGCCCGGTCCAACAGGGGCGGGTTGCTGCCGATGCGTCCCGGGCCTATCGCGTCAATCTGCTGGTACTATCTCTGGTCGCTCTGTTTACCGGCGCCTTTCTGGTATATGCGACCCTGGCCATGGGCGTGGTAAGGCAACGCCAGCAACTCGCCCTGCTGCGGGTTTTGGGTTTACGGCGACGGGAAATCATTTTTGCGGTCCTGTTACAGGGTCTGACCCTGGGGGTGCCGGGCGCCCTGTTGGGCTTGCCCCTGGGGGTGGTCACCGCCGGACTGGCTCTGACGCATCTGGGTGGCGATCTGGGAGCCGGTTATTTCAGCGGAGCGGCCCTGCAGTTGCAGTGGCATCCCCTGCTGATGCTGCTGTTTTTTGCGGCGGGGCTCGCGGCTGCCTTGATTGGTGCGCTCCTGCCCGCTTGGGAAACCAGTCAGGCCATGCCCGCGCAGGCGCTGCGTGCCGGTGCCGAAGAACAAGGACATCTGCATCGTCAGCATCCCAGCATCGGCTTCCTGCTCTTGTTACTGGCACTCATGGGTTCTCTGGCACCCTCCATCCACGGCATTCCTTACCTGGCCTATGGCGCCATTGCCAGCCTGCTTTTCGCCCTGCTATTTCTGTTGACCCCCCTGCTCCGCCTGATCATCCATCTCATTCCGCTTCCCGGGGGCACTCTCTGGCGACTGTCCCTGCAACAGTTACGCGGTGCTCCGGGACGGGCAGCGCAAAGTCTGGCAGCAGTGGTGGTGGCCTTCAGCCTGGTGGTGGCCATGGCCATCATGGTGGGATCCTTTCGGGATTCGGTGGCCAACTGGCTCAGCGATATTCTGCGTGCCGATGTATATGTGCAGGCTGGCATGAACAAGGACACCCTGCTCCCGGCGGGCAGCGCGGCATCTCTCTGTCAGCTGGCTGATGTCAGCCATTGCTCTCCCCTGCGCCGGGTGGCGCTCAATCTTCTCCCCGGGCATCCGCCGGTTACCTTGCTGGCCCGGGGCATGAATCTGCACAATCCCGGACGGGAGATTCAGATTATTCGTGCGGTGCCTCTGACCACCCTGACGGCGCCGCCTATATGGATATCGGATATTCTGGCGGGCATCAGTCACTGGCAGCCGGGGCAGCAGGTGCAGATTCCCCTGGGTGGGCAACAACGCAGCGTCAGTATAGCCGGCATTTACCGGGACTATGCCTATCAGGAAGGATCGATTTCCATGCCCATCCAGCAATATCGCCAATGGTCCCATGACGATGGCGTCAATGGCGTGGCCCTGTGGCTGCGGCCCCACATACCGGTTGCTGCAGCACTGGCACAATTGCATCAGCAAATCCCTGATGCCCGACAATTTCTGATTGCCACCCCCCGGGAAATCCGCCAACACAGCTTGCAAATATTCAACCAGAGCTTTGCCGCCACCTACGCCCTGGAAGCAGTCGCCATGATCATCGGCCTCTTGGGCGTGAGCAGTGGCTTTGGCGCACAAACGCTGATGCGGCGCAATGAATTTGCCATGCTTCGGCATCTGGGACTACGTCAGCGCGATCTGCTGGCCATTCTTTTTGCCGAAGGCAGTATTCTCTCCCTGTCCGGCATTGTCATCGGCGGCAGTCTGGGCCTCGCCATCAGTGTCATCCTGATTATGGTGGTCAATCCCGAATCCTTTCACTGGCACATGGGTTTTCAGCCGCCCTGGCCCATGTTGGGGCTAATGAGCCTTGTCTTATGGATAGCCAGTACCGGCACCATGATGCTGGCGGGAAGACGTGCCCTGCGTCACAGCTCAGCGGTGATACGCGATGACTAAGGCGCATTTCTGGACACGCTCACGGCCAAGCATGGCCTGCTGCACAGGGTTTATATTCCTGCTGCTACCGCTCCTGCTGCTAAGCCCCTTTGCAGCCCAGGCTAACGAGCTTCCGCCTGCCGTGCTGCCCTTGCAGCCCACGCCCCGGGTGCAAGTAACGCCGCAGCATCCCCTGCAATTTCCCAATGCCTATGGCAGTCACCCGCATTTTCCTATCGAATGGTGGTATATCACCGGTTGGCTCAAGAACCGTACAGGCCATCCTCTCGGCTTTCAGTTGACTTTTTTCCGGGTGCGGCCCAACAAGGTCTGGGCGAATCCCAGCGCTTTCAACCCGCGCCAGCTGATATTTGCCGAAGCTGCCATCAGCGATCCACGCATCGGCCATTTACTGACAGCGCAGCGCATTGCCAGGGCCGGACTGGGGCTGGCCGGAGCTGACCGCGACCATACCCAGGTCTGGATTCGTCACTGGTTTCTGCGTCAGACCCCGGATGGCTACCACGCCGAAATCCAGGGAAAAAACATGGGCTATGCACTGCAGTTCCAGCAGACGCAGCCGCCCCTGCTGGAAGGCCCCCTGGGCATCAGTCAGAAAGGTCCCAATCCCCATAATGCCAGTTATTATTACAGCATCCCGCACCTGCAAGTCAGCGGGCAGCTCCGCATTCAGGGCAAAACCCAAGCCGTCAAAGGCGAAGCTTGGCTGGATCATGAATGGTCTGCGGCCTACCTGCCGCCCTCGGCGGTTGGCTGGGACTGGCTGGGGCTCAATCTCGACCATGGTGGCGCACTAATGCTGTTCATGATGCGTCGAGCTGACGGCAGCCCGCTCTGGCTGTCAGCCACCCAACGTCTGGGCAATGGTCAGGTGCAGTATTTTCATGGCGATCAAATTCACATGCAGGCCACCGGATGGTGGCACTCTCCGCAAACTGGCATCCGCTATCCGGTGCGTTGGCGCATTCAGGTAGGGAAACAGGACTTTACCGTCACGCCGTTGATGGATAATCAGGAATTCAATGCCAGCCACAGCAGCGGCACCCTTTACTGGGAAGGTGCTGTCCGCGCCGTCCATCAGGGTAAAACGCTGGGTAAGGGCTATCTGGAAATGACCGGTTATGGTGGTCGTCTGGCCTTGGGAGAGACCAACGGTGGCCGATAATGCCTTGCGTTGCTACAATTGATACATGCCTAACTCCATACCGCATATCCTCCTGCAGGAGCAGTTCATCAACCGCTTTCGCGGGCGCACGCTCATCGTCCATCGCGGGTTTCCGGATCAGTATTTCAAGGAGTTGCTGGAGCAACCGGGTGGCGGCGGGCATTTCCGGATAGACAGCCGCATTCCCCCGGGTCATCCGCCAACTCCCATCGAGTGGGTCGTGCACCAGCATGTTCTGCCTCTCGACTTACCTCTGCCGTTACTGATCAAGGTAGATGCCGACGCCCTCTATCTGCGCCATCTCTTGCATGGCACCCATGCCGGGCATCCCAGCGAGATTCTCTGGATGCTGGACGCCATCCGCGAACGCTATCATGTACGTCTGGATCGCCAGCAGGGAACTTATCAGGCAGTGCCGGGGATGGCCGTGGAAGACAATGATATCGACTATGACTTCAATAATGACTGAGGCACTGGATGACGCCAGCCTGCTGCGCTACTCCCGCCAGATTCTGCTGCCCGAGATTGACCTGACCGGCCAGGAACAACTGCTGCACAGCCGGGTGCTCATTGTCGGCATGGGCGGGCTGGGATGCCCCGCTGCCCAGTATCTGGCCGCAGCGGGGGTGGGACATTTGACGGTTTGTGATGGGGACCAGATCGAATCCAGCAACTTGCAGCGCCAGATTCTCTACCGCGACGCTGATGTCGGACGCCACAAAGCCACGGTCGCCCGGGAACAGCTGCTGGCTCTGAATCCCCAGATTCGGGTGAGTGCCTGGACCGAGCATGCCCAGGCCGAATCCCTGGGAATCGCTCTGGAGACCCATGATCTGGTGCTGGATTGCACCGATAATTTCCAGAGTCGCCATCTCATCAACCGCGCCTGTCGGGGGGCGCGCAAACCGCTGGTCAGCGCCGCTGCCATTCGCTGGGAAGGACAAATCAGCGTTTTTGATTTTCGCCTGGCTGATACGGCCTGTTACGCCTGTCTCTATCCGGAACAGAGCACCGACATCACGGAAGACAGCTGTTCCCGCAATGGCGTCCTCGGCCCCTTACTCGGCATTCTCGGCAGCATGCAGGCCGTTGAGGCGATTCGCCTGCTCAGTGGTCATGATTCACCCCTGAACGGACAATTGCTCCTCCTCGATGCCCGGCACTGGCAGTGGCGACAGGTGCAATTGCGCCGCGACCCGGCCTGCGGAGTCTGCGCATGAATACTCTCCGTCTCCCCCGCACCCTCGCCAATGCCCTGCTCAGTGATCTGCAATCGGGTCAGGGCGAAGGCCTGGTGGGATCTCTGCACGGACGCCCCTGCTCGGTGTATCCGGCGCAGGGCGATCAACAAGTCAGCGCCCTGGAAATGCTGGCCAGCCGGGGCGAGAGTCTGTTTGCCTGCTACGCAGCAGCCCCCCAGGATCCTACCCCGTCCCTGCCGGAAACGTCTCAGCCTCCCTTCGACCCGCCCTATCAGCTGCGGCTGGCTACCGACATACGCGGGGTGATTGTCCTGCGCGCCTATACCCGGGATGACGGACAGGGCTGGCAGGAAAACCTGATCGTGCTGGACAATGACTGAGCGCGACGATTTTTCCGTGATGTCCTTCAATATTCAGGTAGGTATTGGCTCGCACCGTGCCCGGCACATGCTCCTGCATGGCTGGAAATATGTCATGCCCCACGGCCAGAGCCTGCGCAATCTGGAACGCATTGCTGAAATTCTCCGTGAAGCCGACATCGCCGGCCTGAATGAAGTGGATGCGGGTTCCTTTCGCAGCCAGTATGTGAATCAGGCCGGTTTTCTGGCCGAACGCGCCCAGTTTCCCTACTGGGCTCAGCAACGTACCCGGGACTTTGGCGAACTGGCCCAGCATAGCAATAGCGTGCTGTCGCGCTGGCCCATTGCCCACAGCGAACCTCATGCTTTGCCGAGCTTCATGAAAGGCCGGGGCATGCTGGAAACCCGCCTAGAAATCAATGGCCGAAGCCTGACTGTCGTCATCACCCACTTGGGATTAAGCCGGCATGCCCGATTCAGTCAAATCCGCGATCTGGCCCAACGCCTGCGCCATCGTAGATCGCTTATTCTCATGGGCGACCTGAACTGCACGGCGCGCTCCCCGGAAATCCGCCTGCTGCTGGCTGAAAGCGGTTTGCGCGCACCACCCTGGAATCCCCCCACCTTTCCAAGCTGGTCCCCGCGTTTTTCCTTCGACCATATTTTTTGCAGCCCGGACCTGGAATTCACCGAAATCGAAAGTATCGGCACCCCTCTCTCCGACCATCTCGCCCTCAAGGCGCGACTGCGCTGGAGCTCGAATTCAGGGGTAAATGCAGAGCACCCGTCACATTAAAGGGAATGCGACTGTTGAACATCCCCGTCACCAGATAGCCCTTGACCGCATAGGGCAAGCCTTGCTGACTATCCACACTGCCCAGATCCCCCAGCAGGGGCAGGAGATTACCGGTGACCGGGACAGAAACGATGCTGCTGCCATAGGCCGGAATATGCACCGGCTTGCTCAGCAGACCATAAGCTACCTGGCGGTTTTGCACATAGAGCCGCGCCTCACCCGCCTTGGCGCTCAACGCCGAACTGTTGGGATTACTGATTTTGAGGTCCAGATCAAAAGTCTGGGAAACCAAGCCCACCGTTTGCGGATGAATACTCTCCAGCTGCACCTGTGGAGAGTGGGCCGGAAAAGCACTACAGGCGGTCAACGGTAGAACCATGAGCGTCAGCAGGGGCCAATGCCAAAACCTTTGGGACAAGGGATTACTTCGTGCCACAATACGCATCAGTCCACTCCAGAAAATGTCCGTGACCGAGTATAACCCAAGGAATATCTCATAAAAGCCCGAAATCGCGCATGACAGAGCAAAACCTCCAACAACCTCACTGGCAGCTTGAGGATCAGACCATCACCCTGAGCGGCCGCTGGACCCTGCGCAGGCTGGGCGGGAACTTTGCCCGCCAGCAAGAGATGCTGCGCCAGATACAGGGCAATTTTGTCTGGGACTTGCGCGCGGTGGATGCGATGGATAGTGCCGGGGCTCTGCTGCTCTGGCAGGTTTGGGGTAATCGCCTGCCCGACCAACTGGAACTGAATGATACCCATCGGGCGGTGTTTTCCAGACTGGCCGATCTGCAACCCCTGACCCACCCCCCGCGCCGTCCTTTTCAGTTTCTGGATGCCCTGGGCGCGTTTCTGGTGGAAACCGGCCGTGATCTCTGGGGCATTTTTCTGCTGATGGGCGCCCTGCTCCTGGAATTCGGACGTGGTCTGCGGCATCCCCGCAGTTTTCCCTGGCGGGAGATTTCCGCCACCATTGTCAATACCGGTCCCAGTTCACTACCCATCCTGACCCTCATCGGTTTTCTGATCGGTATTGTGATTTCCTTTCAGTCGGCATCTACCCTGGCTCAATATGGCGCCAACATTTACATCGTCAACATTGCCGGGCTGAGTATTTTGCGGGAGTTTGGCCCCTTGATCACGGCGGTGATTCTATCCGGGCGGTCGGGTTCGGCCTTTACCGCCCAGATTGGTGCCATGCGCGTCACCGAAGAACTGGATGCCCTACGCACCTTTGGCATCCCCCCCATTCGCCGTCTGGTGCTGCCCAAGGTCATCGCCCTCGCCATCGTTGTCCCCCTGCTGGTGCTTTGGACGGACATGGTCGGCATTCTTGGGGCCATGCTGGTGGCCAAAGCCAACCTGGGCATCAGTTATCATTTTTTCATCCAGGAAATGCCCGTCGCCGTGCCCAGCTTCAACTTGTGGCTGGGCATTATCAAAGGTGCCATCTTCGGCATTCTGATTGCCTGGATTGCCGGTTTTCACGGCCTCAAAGTTCGACCCAACACCACCAGCCTGAGCCGGGAAACCACCAATTCCGTAGTGTTTTCCATCACTCTG
The DNA here is from genome assembly GCF_057473465.1 of Acidithiobacillus sp. TH-A117. Lineage (NCBI taxonomy): Bacteria > Pseudomonadati > Pseudomonadota > Acidithiobacillia > Acidithiobacillales > Acidithiobacillaceae > Acidithiobacillus > Acidithiobacillus sp. TH-A117. The sequence goes on along the minus strand of NZ_JBYCKQ010000022.1, from coordinate 54,583 downwards.
GTGATCCTCATCGATGCCATTCTCGCCCTGGTATTCGCCAACACAGGAATCAGCTGATGGAACGCCCCGACGCCATCATCATGGACAATATCGGTACCCGCTTCGGGGATTACTGGATACACCGCCATCTGAATCTCAAGGTACACTGTGGGGAGATTCTTGCCATTGTCGGCGGTAGTGGCACCGGCAAAACCACCCTGTTACGGGCCATGATGGGCTTGGTTCCCATTGCTGAAGGGCAGTTGACCATACTCGGCGAAAACCCCCAGACCCTTACCCTGCGCGCACAAACCGCCCTGCGTCAGCGCTGGGGGGTACTCTTTCAGCAAGGCGCCCTGTTCAGCGCCTTGACGGTTTTCGAGAATATCGCCTTTCCCCTGCGCGAGTGGGGACATCTGACCCGCACCGAAATCAATGATCTGGTCACCCTCAAGTTACAGATGGTAGGGCTTAAACCAAACGATGCCTGGAAACTTCCGGCAGAACTCTCGGGAGGCATGATCAAACGGGTAGCGCTGGCCCGGGCCTTGGCCATGGAAGCGGAAATCCTCTTTCTGGATGAACCCACTTCCGGACTCGACCCCATTGCCGCCTCGGATTTTGACGCCCTGCTCCGGCAAGTCCATGCCGATATTGGCTTTACTGTGGTCATGGTCAGTCATGATCTCGACAGCCTGGCCGCCACCGCCAGTCGGGTGGCGGTGCTCGCCGATCATCAGGTGCTGACTGTGGGGCCACTGCGTGAGGTTCAAGCCGTCGATCATCCCTATATCCGCGCATTTTTTCATGGCGAACGCGGCGAAAGGCTACTGAACAGCCTGCGCGCTACCGGTGAACTGCCTACTCCCCCCAGCGCCGGCTGATCTGATTGGCGACACCGATCTGATCCAGCACCCGCGCCACCATAAAATCCACCAGATCTTCAATACGCTGGGGACGGTGATAAAAACCCGGACTGGCGGGCAGTATGCGCACCCCCACGCGGGCGAGACTGAGCATGTTTTCCAGATGAATGGTGGACACCGGGCTTTCCCTGGGCACCAGCACCAGCTTGCGGCCTTCCTTGAGCATGACATCGGCGGCCCGCTCGGTGAGGTTGTCGGACAAGCCATGGGCGATGGCCGCGAGAGTACCCCCGGAACAGGGACAAATCACCATGGCCCGAGGCGCATTGGAGCCTGAAGCCACTGGCGCATACCAGTCATGGGGGGCATACACCGACAGCAGACCGGGCTCTTCCAGGCCAAAATGGGCATGAAGAAACTGAGCCACCGCCTCGGGCTTTTCGGGCAGGTCCAGCCCCAACTCCTCTCGGCAGACCACCCGGGCCGCGTCGGAAATCAGCAGATACACCTGCACCCCGGCGGTCAGCAATACCTCCACCAGACGAATACCATAAGCGGCTCCCGAAGCCCCGGTCATGGCTACACAAATCCTGTCCTGCGCGCGCTGTTCATTCATACGGAATCTCCCTTCTTCTCTACGTCACGGCGAGTCAGTTCCGCCAACAGGCGGCCATGGATACCCGCAAAAGCCCCGTTGCTCATCACCAGTACCTGATCACCCGCCCGCAGGCTCTGCACCAGATCTTGCAGTAGCGCGTCCATATCCGCATATACCGCCGCCTTCCCCGCCAAGGCTGTAGCCACGTCCCAGCCGATATCCCCAGGGGCAAACACCAAAGCCTGATCCGCCTCTTCCAGACTGGCGCCCAGGGTCTGCTGATGCACCCCCAGCTTCATGGTGTTGGAACGCGGCTCCAAGACAGCAATCAGACGACCAGCATCACCCATACGCCCGCGCAGGGCGGCTATGGTGGCGGCAATGGCGGTCGGATGATGGGCGAAATCATCATATACAGCCACCCCGGCCACCGTACCACGTAGCTCCAGACGCCGGCGCACGCCCTGAAAACGGCTCAAGGCATCACAACCCACGTCCAAAGGCACCCCGGCATGGCGGGCGGCCAACAAGGCCGCCAGAGCATTTTCGGCATTGAAAACCCCGGCCATCTCCCATTGCACCCGGCCGCGTAGCTGACCCTGCTCCAGGACGCTGAAACGCCGACCATCAGGACTATCCAGGCGCACCTGCCAGTCCGCAGCGCCTGTGGTACCCCTCTCTGCTCCGGCAAAGCGCTGTACCGGCGTCCAGCAGCCCTTGTCCAGCACCTGCTGCAAGGCGGGGGCTGCGGCATTGACCAGCAGCATGCCAGTTCCGGGCATAGTACGGACCAAATGATGGAACTGGGTGATGATGGCCGCCAGATCCGGAAATATATCGGCATGATCATATTCCAGATTATTCAGGATCAGGGTGCGGGGATGATAATGCACAAATTTGGAGCGCTTATCGAAAAAAGCCGTATCGTACTCATCAGCTTCGATCACAAAAAAAGGACTATCGGTGAGGCGCGCCGACACCCCGAAATTGCGGGCTTCGCCGCCAATCAGAAAACCCGGATTAAGCCCCGCCTCCTGCAAAATCCAGGTCAGGATGGAGGTCGTGGTGGTTTTGCCATGGGTACCTGCCACCGCCAGCACCCAACGGCTGGCCAGAATCTCCCGAGCCAGCCAGCCGGGGCCGGAATCATAAGGGATTTGCCGATCCAGCACCGCTTCCACGCAGGGATTTCCCCGGGACAGGGCATTGCCGATAATGACCAAGTCCGGCGCAGGCTGCAGCTGCTCAGGGTCATACCCCTCATGCACCACAATCCCCTCACGGGCCAGCAGATCACTCATGGGGGGATAGGTGTGGGTATCCGAACCAGTTACCCGATGCCCGGCCGCCCGGGCCAGCAGGGCGATGCCCCCCATAAAAGTCCCGCAGATTCCGAGGACATGAATATGCATGGGTAGTTAATGCATGGTACTGCGGGAGGGCGCGCCCAAACGCTGGTCAAGCATCTGGTTGGCCAGCTCAAACATGGCCGTAAACTTCTCCAACAACTCCTGATAGCGGCTCATGAGCGCCTCTTCTTCGGCCAGCACCGGATGATCGTCGAGGGATCGGGCGAGCATGTCCCGGGCCATACCCAAACGCTCCACTACCTCGAAGTAAGCCCAACCATCGGGGGGCTGGGCGCTGGCAGCGGCCAGTTCCTGCTGGAAATACCAGACCAGGGCACCCCGTGTAATGGCCTGGGCCGCCGTCGCTTCTTCCACCTCGGTCAACTGCCACTCGTGACTGATGGTTTCCTGCCAGTCCATATACACATGCCAGCGCTGACCATTTTCATCAGACATGAATTCGAGGCGCACCCCGACCCCCTGATCACCGAGCCGGGCAATCAGGCGTTCCGCCTCGTCCCAATCTTCGGCGTAATCCGGGATGGGGCTCCCCGGGGGAGAACCCATGACCAAGGTTTCGACCTGCTCCAGATAGCGTTGATCGAGAGCGGCACTCCGGGCTATTTCCAGCGCGTCGTGGCTACTCAAAGAAAGTTCCATCCACCGGGCTGCTGGCACTGGCATAAAGCTTGCGCGGCATCCGCCCGGCCAGAAAGGCCTTGCGCCCGGCATCCACTCCCAGACGCATGGCTTCGGCCATCAACAGAGGGTCCTTGGCAGCGGCGATGGCGGTATTCAGGAGCACACCATCACAACCCAGTTCCATGGCTACCGCCACATCAGAGGCCGTACCCACCCCGGCATCCACCAGAATCGGCACCGTCGCCTGCTCCAGAATGATGCGCAAATTGTAGGGATTGCGAATACCCAGCCCCGAACCGATGGGTGCCGCCAAGGGCATGACCGCCACACAACCCATTTCCGCAAAGGTCTTGCAGGCCACCGGATCATCGACACTATACACCATCACCTCAAAACCCTCGGCAATCAACACCTTGGCTGCCTCGTAGGTTTGCCGCATGTCGGGGTAAAGGGTCTGGGGATCACCGATGACTTCCAGCTTGACCAGCTTCCAGTCGCCCAGCTCGCGGGCCAGACGACAGGTACGCACTGCGTCCTCCGCCGTATAACAACCCGCCGTATTGGGCAGAATGGTAAAGCGATCCGGGGGCAGGACATCGAGCAGATTGGGGGCGTCCTTGTCCTGACCCAGATTCACCCGGCGCAGGGCCACGGTAATGATTTCCGCGCCCGCCGCATCCACTGCCGCCCGGGTTTCGGCAAAATCCTTGTACTTGCCGGTACCTACCAACAATCTGGACTGGTACGCCCGCCCCGCGATCACCAAGGGATCTTTTTGCATCGTAATTATCTCACCTCAAAATGGGTTACTGGGCACCCAGCTTCAACCACCGCCCACCGCCTGAATGATCTCCAGGCGATCACCCGCTTCGATGACGGCCTGGGCATGAGTACTGCGCGGGACGATTTCGCCATTGCGCTCGACCGCTACCCGACGGTCAGCCCAGCCCAGCTCGGCCAGCAGGGCCAGCACTGTGATTTGCTCCGGCACCTCGCGGGCCGCACCATTTACCTGTATTTGCATCCCTGCGATGCTAGAACCTCCCCGCAGGGGCGTCAATCCCGCAGGCCATTACGCGCACGAATACCCATTTGCGACTTTCAACAGACCTTGATTCAAAGTGTGCAAACCATCCACAGCCTATGTATTGACAGCTTCATCCTGTACTCCCAGGCTAACATCATGAATAATGAAGAATGTCTTGCGTGATATGGAGGTTTCCATGACCCCTTTGGGTACAGCATCTCCCCGATTGAACGTCAATGACTATCTTGCTGGGGAGCGAGACGGCGAGCTTCGACATGAATATATTGCCGGCAATGTCTATGCCATGGCTGGTGCCAGTCGCCGCCATGCGCTGATAGTCACCGCCCTTACCCTCTTGCTGGGTCCCGAGGCCAGGAAGCACGATTGTCAGCTCTTCAGCAATGACATGAAAGTACGTATCCAGCAAGCCGGTGAAGAGAGCTACTATTATCCTGATTTGTTGCTCAGTTGTGACCCCGAAGATCGGGAAACCTATTTCAGCACCCGTCCCTGCCTGATTATCGAGGTCCTGTCGGAAAATACCGAGCGCATCGACCGGCGTGAGAAGCTCTATGCCTACACCGGTGGTCTGCCAAGCCTGCAAGAATACCTGTTGATTGCCCAGGACCATCGTCAGCTCGACCTGTATCGCCGCACAACGGATGGCTGGCAACATAAAAGCTACGGCGAAGGCAGCATCCACCTGCAATGCCTGGATATGGACCTATTCCTGGACGACATTTATTACGATGCCGAGCGTGCGTAATGAACAGCCCCACCCCGCTTGACAGCATTCAATCCGCCCTCCTACGCTAGCCCAATGACTGCAGCCGAACGCCTTGCGCGCTATGAAGATCTTTTCGACCTGCCTGAAAATATGGTGGGGGAGATTATTGAGGGTCAATTGCATGCCCATCTCCGGCCGACGCCTGGCCATGCTGGCAGCCTCGACCTCGCCGGACTGTGGGTGGACTGAAGATCATGCGCCTCAGCCCCGAGCAAGTCGCCATCATCCGCCAGGCCGCCGGGGAAAGCTTCGGCCCCGAGGCCCGCGTCTGGCTTTTCGGTTCGCGGGTGGATGACAGCAAGCGGGGCGGCGACGTGGATATTATGGTGGAATCAGGCAGCCCTATCGATGCTCCCGCCTTTCTCGCCGCCAGCCTATCCGCTCGCTTGCAGCGAAAGATGCACGGACGCAAGGTCGATGTTCTGCTCCTTGCACCCAATCTTCGCCACCTGCCCATCCACGATATTGCCAAGAGCGAAGGTCTGCTTTTATGAGCATCCCCCGCAAGTTGCAGGAGCGCCTCCAATTTCTGGCACGGGTGATCGATCGCGAAACCCTGCATTTGCGAAGCACAGATCAACGGCTTTTTGCCTCCGGCTTCACGGTGGAAGATGCACGCCGTCTTGAAGACAACCCCGAGTTAGCGGAAATGGTGGATGCTTTTGTCAGCCGCTTCGGGCGCCTGCAGGATACGCTGGGTGATAAACTCCTCCCGGCATGGCGCAGCGCCGTAGGCGAAGAGCCCGCCACCATGACCGACAATCTGGACCGGGCAGAAAGACTGGGCCTTATTGAATCCGCCGATCTCTGGCTCACTCTCAGGCAGCTCCGCAACCAGATGATCCACGACTATATCGAAGACCCCTCAGTGCTCGCGAACGCTCTACAGACGGCTCACACGCATCTTCACATCCTTACGGACGCCGCCCACGCCCTGTTGAATGACCTGGCCAAGCGCGGCCTCATCTCCTGGTCTTGAACCCCATGCGCCTCAGCCCCGAGCAAGTCGCCATCATCCGCCAGGCCGCCGCAGAAAGCTTCGGCCCCGAGGCCCGCGTCTGGCTTTTCGGTTCGCGGGTGGATGACAGTAAACGGGGCGGGGATATCGACCTCTATATAGAGAGCCCCCAACCCAGCGCAGATGCCCTTGATCAACAATTGAGGTTCTGGAGCTTGCTGCAGCGCCGTTTGGGAGAACAACGCATAGATGTTGTCATCCGGGCCGCAGACAGCACGCCCCAATCTATCCACCAGGTCGCCCGCCGCACAGGGGTCCCTCTTTCATGATTCGCATACCCAGCGACGCTCTCCAACGCCTGGCTCTGATCCTGGTCACCCTGGAGCGGGAGGACACGCTGCTGCAAGGGGTTACCCGCCGCCTTTTCGACGATCATAGCCGACTCGACAATGCCTGGCTCGACAGCATTCTCACCACCCCTGAGGGTATCGACCGGCTGGAATCCTTTGGCGCCAAGTTCGGACGGATGCAGGATACCCTCATGGGTAAGGCTTTACCGACGTATCTCCAGGCTGTCCTCGAACCCACTGGCAGCGTCATTGATAACCTCAATCGTGCCGAAGCACTGGGCATCATCGAGCAAGCCCAAGACTGGGTGGAGATGCGCGCCCTCCGTAACCAATTGGTACATGAATACCTACCGGGTCCTGAAGTCATGCTGGCCAGTCTAGAGCGAGCCCACCAGTTCATCCCGGTACTGCAAGCCACCTATACCGAACTCCAATACCGCGCCACGCGCATTCCCGGCTGGAAACCTGAGCTCATGATCTTATCGGGCAAGGAATAACCCATGCGCCTGAGCCCCGAGCAAGTCGCCATCATCTGCCAGGCCGCCCAGGAAAGCTTCGGCCCCGAGGCCCGCGTCTGGCTTTTCGGTTCGCGGGTGCATGATGACAAGCTTGGCGGCGATGTCGACCTTTTCGTCGAAAATGACCAGGACCTTCCGGTACAGGCCCTGCTACGTACCCAGGCACGCATAGAATACGCACTGCGCTTGCCTACCGATCTCGTGGTCCAAACGCCGGGCCACCAAGCGGGGCCGATTGCCAACATCGCCCGAATGACGGGGGTGCGCCTGGCATGACCACGCTCTATCAAGAACAACAGGCCCTTCTGGGGCGCCAGCTTACGGTGCTGCGACGCTTGCGGGACGGTTTGCGCTTTACCGCCGGACGGCTACGCTGGCAGATTACCGCGACCGACCTCGACGACCCGGAAGCCGCCGAGCGACTAGCCGCACTCAACGACCGCTTCGCCAAGTTGCAAGATCAGCTTGCCGGCGCCCTGCGCCACGCCCACACCATGCTGGGTGAGCGGTACCGGACCTTTTTCGACGTCATCACCTGGATGGCACACGAGGGCATCATTACCAGCCCGGAAGTCTTGCTAGAGCTGCACTCGCTGAGGAATCAACTGACCCACGACTATGATCTGGACGCACAAGCAGCAGTCAGGTACCTCAACGCGCTGCACGACAACATGGATGCCCTGATTGCTATCGTCGAGAAGTTTGAAGGCGTGTGCCAAAAATATGGATTGCTCTCCGGCATGGACCGCACAGCAGCATCCGCCGAAACCATGCCGGATACCGAGTAACCCCATGCGCCTCAGCCCCGAGCAAGTCGCCACCATCCGCCAGGCCGCCGCAGAAAGCTTCGGCCCCGAGGCCCGCGTCTGGCTTTTTGGATCGCGGGTGAATGACAGCAAGCGGGGCGGGGATATCGACCTGCTCGTTCAGACTCGCACGCTGTCAGCCGGCGCCGCATTGCGTTGCAAAATAAGCATGCTTGGCCTGCTCGAATCCCGCCTCGGCGAGCGAAAGATCGATTTGATCATCGAACAGCCAGATGACCCGCGCCCCATTGTGCGCATCGCCCACGAAACAGGAATACCCCTGTGAAATACAAGATTGACAGCATCCCTCTGTGCCTCCTACGCTAGCGCCATGACTGCCGCCGAACGCCTTGCGCGCTATGAAGATCTTTTCGACCTGCCTGAAAATGTGGTGGGGGAGATTATTGACGGCCAATTGTATACCCACCCTCGGCCCGCGCCGGCCCATGCACAGGCGTCATCGTGCCTGGGTGCCGATCTCGGGCAGCCTTTTGGTCGCGGTAGAGGCGGCCCCGGCGGCTGGTGGATTCTGGATGAACCCGAACTACACCTGGGCGCCGATATTTTTGTTCCCGACCTGGCCGGATGGCGCCGGGAACGTATGCCCGCCCTCCCCAGCACCGCCTGGTTCGAGATGGCCCCTGACTGGGTCTGTGAAGTGCTCTCCCCCGCCACCGCCCGCACTGATCGAGTCCTCAAGTTGCCGCGCTACGCTACCGCGGGAGTCGCCCACTGCTGGCTGATTGATCCCGACATCCGCACCCTGGAGGCTTATATCAATCAGAATGGACACTGGCTGCTGCTGGGCACATGGGCGGGTGGTGATCAGGCTGCCATCGATCCCTTTGCTGCTGTTACCCTCGACCTCGCCGGGTTGTGGGTGGATTGAAGGTCATGCGCCTGAGCCCCGAGCAAACAGCCAGATGACCCGAGTCACATTGTGCGCATCGCCCACGCAACAGGAATCCCCCTGTGAAAAACAAGATTGACAACATCCCTCTGAGCCTCCTACGCTAACCCCATGACTGCCGCCGAGCGTCTTGCGCACTACGAAGATCTTTTCGACCTGCCTGAAAACATGGTGGGGGAGATTATTGACGGCCAATTACAAGCTCCCCCCCGGCCTCCATCTAGCCTCGCCAAAATCCCATCGGTGAATACCCGGGTTGGTTACATTCGAAATCGCGAAAACCCTCAGACTGAGTTAAAACTTTGAACCAGCCTTCCTCACACCGCCAAATCCTTCGCTCGACATCAATCATGGGGGGGGCATCGGTGATCAACATCATTGTCGGCCTAATACGCATGAAAGTTGCCGCAGTGATGCTGGGCCCTGCAGGCGTGGGGCTTGTGGGACTGCTGCAGCAGCTGATGAGCGTTGCTTCGACTGTCGCTGGCATGGGCGTTGGCATCGCAGGCACTCGACAAATCGCTGAGACAGCAAGTCATGAAGAGCAATCATCGATTGCAACAACTCAACGTGCCCTTATCTGGGCTACCGTGGGCCTAGCTCTGGTTGGTGCCCTGCTTTTTTGGATCTTCCGGGAACCACTGGCTCGTCTAATATTCGGCAACACAGACAAGGCAAAGCTGGTTGGTTGGCTTTCCGTAGGCGTTGCGCTCTCAGTTGCCACAGGATCGCAGGGTGCTATGCTAACTGGCCTGCGCCGGATAGTTGATCTCGCACGTGTCAGCATCCTTTCCGCCATAATCTCAACCCTAGCTATTGTACCGGCGCTGCTCATCTGGGGCGAAAAAGCAGTCCTCGTGCTACTACTCGGTCCACCCACCGCCAGCTTCATTTTTGGTTATGTCTTTGTGGCACGACTACCAAAATATGATTTACCGCGTCCGTCACTCGCTGATCTCAAACAGCAAGTAACCACACTGCTCAAGCTGGGAAGCACATTCATGCTTTCTGGCTTGTTTACCATTGGTGGACAACTCGCAGTACGTACTCTGGTACAAAAAGAACTAGGTGCTGAAAATCTAGGCTACTTCACCGCAACCTGGACCTTATCAGTCACCTATATGGGTTTCGTGCTAGGGGCAATGGGTACGGACTACTTTCCTAGACTCACTGCAGTCATTCATAACAAGGAAACTGCTAATCGCCTGGTGAACGATCAAACCGAAGTGTCACTACTATTGGCAGGCCCTATCCTAGTAGCTGTAATGGGACTAGCTCCATTAATTATTAATATCTTTTACTCTAGCGCCTTTACTCCGGCAAGTGAAATTCTGCGATGGCAAATAATGGGTGACATTTTAAAGGTCATGAGCTGGCCATTGGGAATGATTCTGGTAGCCAGCGGAGCAGGAAAAACCTTCATCCTTACTGAATTCATCGGCAATAGTGTGTACATCCTGTGCGTAGCACTAGGATTGTCTTTGTTCGGCGTGAAAGCAACCGGTATGGCTTTTTTTATGACCTATATAGTCTATCTTCCTCTGGTTTGGTGGATGGGTGTGCGTCGTATTGGATTTCGCTGGTCTCGTCCAGTGAAGTTGCATGTTGTACTGGTTTTTTGTACAACACTCTTAGTGGCCTATATTGCCAACTGGTCAGAAATTGGAGCATCTGCGGCAGGCTTGACGTTTGCTGTAATATTAGGAATTTTGGCTTTAATTCGAATAGCCTCCACCACTGACCCAACCGGCAGGCTTTCAGTACTCGTTCGCCTGGGAGAAAAGATAAGCACATGGATTCGGTAGCTTCCAACAACGTCGCCTTAAAAAAGACCAACGAAAAATGCGATTTTTTATTCATTGTACATAAGAATTATAATAACATAAATAGTATCATTGATTTCTGCAAGGAATTGGTAAATTAAAATTATGAAAAAAAACTCAAGCCAAGCATCAACAACCGTTTTTGTTACGCAACCCTTTCTTCCCCCGCTGGAGGAATTTCTCCCCTTTCTCCAGCAGATATGGGATAACAAGATCCTGACCAATGGTGGACCCTTCCACGTTCAGTTCGAACAAGCGCTCTGTGATCACCTTGGTGTCGAACATGTGGCCCCGTTCACCAATGGGACCATCGCTCTTGTCACGGCCCTGCAGGCGCTTCGTATCACGGGGGAAGTAATCACAACACCGTACTCTTTCGTTGCTACATCGCACTCATTGCTTTGGAACGGTATCCGACCTGTTTTCGTCGATATTGACCCTCAGACGCTCAATCTCGACCCCGCAAAAATTGAAGCCGCTATCACCCCACAGACAACGGCAATCCTGCCGGTTCATGTTTATGGTCATCCTTGCGACGTTGATGCTATCCAACAAATAGCCGATAACTATAATCTGAAGATAATCTATGACGCAGCGCATGCTTTTGGCGTGCAGGATTCAGGGGGTAGCATTTTGCGGCATGGTGACCTGTCCGTGCTGTCCTTCCACGCTACCAAGACTTTTTCAACCTTTGAAGGGGGTGCCATTGTCTGCCCAGATGCGAAAACCAAACAACGCATTGATCATCTGAAGAACTTCGGCTTCGTGGATGAAACGACTGTTGTCGCGCCGGGTATCAATGGCAAGATGAGCGAGTTCAATGCGGCCCTCGGCCTACTGCAACTTAATTATATCGGCGAGGCCATTGCGCGCCGAGCTGCTATAGACGCGCTTTACCGCAACCTGCTGTCACAAGTTCCGGGTATTCGTTGTTTATCAGACAGTGGTGAAACGGTACGTAATTACTCCTATTTCCCTGTGCTTGTGGAACCCGAGTATCCACTCTCCCGCGACGCTCTTTATGAAAAACTCAAGAAGCATGGCTACTACGCACGCCGTTATTTCTATCCTCTGATCTCTGACTTTCCGATGTACCGGGGATTACCTTCCGCACGTCCCGATAATCTACCCATAGCCAAACAAGTGGCTGAGCGAGTCCTGTGTCTCCCCATATTCCCCGCGCTCGATCACCAGACTGTACAAGAAATTGTCCATGTTATTGCGGAATGATGACGGAGAGTGAATGACCATGCTGACTCGCTCCCAGCTAGAGGCTATTGGATTCGCTGAGGTGGGCAAGGACGTGCAAATATCAGAACAAGCCCGGTTTTATGGTGCGCATCGAATTGCTCTTGGCAACCATGTCCGCATCGACGATTTCTGCGTCCTTTCAGCAGGCACGGGTGGAATTCGCATCGGCCACCATGTGCATATCGCAGTGTTCAGTTCTCTGATTGGTCGAGGCGAGATCATCATTGCGGACTTCGCGAACTTGTCTTCGCGCGTTTCCATCTATAGTAGTAACGACGATTACTCTGGAGCCAGTTTGACGAATCCCACCGTGCCAGCAGAATTCACCGATGTCACCCATGCGCCAGTCAGACTGGGTCGCCATGTCATTGTAGGTAGCGGCAGCGTCATTCTCCCCGGCGTCACCATTGCAGACGGTGTGGCGGTAGGCGCCCTGTCGTTGGTAACCCGCGACTGCAAAGAATTCGGTATCTATGCCGGCCACCCCGCAAAACGGATTAAGGAGCGTAGTCGCGCCCTTCTTGAACTGGAGGCACGCTTCCTCAGTGGTCAAAAGGATTTAGAATGACTTCACCCTTATACCTCAACGTCGGTTGTGGCAAGGTCAAACTCCCCGGTTTCATCAATATCGATCTGGAACCGGGAGGAGACATACAGTGCGACGTGACCCAAGGACTTCCCTACGCAGATGCTACGGTCGACGGTATCTATAGTGAACATTTCATTGAGCATCTCAGCCAGAGAGATATTTTACGGTTTCTTCGTGAATGCCGAAGAGTGCTCAAACCGGGCGGGAGAATTCGCATTGCGACCTCGGATCTGGAAGACCTCATTTCACACTACGTAACAAACAACTGGCGCCAGCCCTGGCTCGAAAAATACGGGTACCAATGGATCCAGACTCGCGCTGAATACCTCAATGTTTCGTTGCGCGAGTGGGGCCATGCGTGGGTCGTTGATGAGGAAGAACTGTCTCGTCTGGCAAAATGGGCCGGCTTGGAACAACCGCAGCGGACTATGCTCAATGAGAGTGCTGACCCACACCTTGCAGGATTGGAAACCCGGATTGAATCGACGTTGATCATGGAGTTTACCAAGCGAATAGATTCTGTGGGTGAATATCCGCTGGTCTCGATTATCGTGCCGGCGTATCGTGCTGACTTCCTCGCTGACTGTCTCGACAGTGCATTATCCCAAACGTACACAAATACTGAGATTCTTATTCTGGATGATTGTTCAACCGATGCCGTAGAAAAAATTGTAAGGTTGTATCAGCCCCGCGATTCACGAATAACCTACAAACGGAACACACCAGCACTAGGTGAACCCGATAATCTAACACAGGGAATACGTTTGGCTCACGGTGAGTTCATCAAGCCCTTGTACGATGACGACCTGCTCGAACCAGATGCCATTGAGCGCTTACTAGCCATATGGCGTTTACATCCTGGTGTTCGATTGGCGGCTGGTCGCAGGTTGGCAATTGATGAGAAAGGAAAAAAAATCAGATCAACAATCATTGGTCCCAAACTTACTAGAACAGATAGTAAAATATCTGGCACAAAAGTCATGGAAAAAATACTTAGTAGGGCCCATAATTTCCTGGGTGAACCAACCTGTATGATGTTCCGACGGTCTGATGCCATGTCCATAGAAGAGCCGAATGTGATGACCTTATTTGGGCACCTATGTGTCGGCGTAGGTGATCTCTGCCTCGCAACGCACCTACTCTCTAAAGGAGACTTAGCTTATCTTAGAGACCCTATAGCAAAATTTCGCATCCACGCTTCTCAAACACAGCAGCAAGTTAGTGTACGTAACCTTTGCGCTCAAAACTGGCAATATCTTCGTAAGCAAAGCATACGCCTAGGTTTGGAGGATAACTTTATGCATTACCATATTTTTCGCTATTACATGCGAACAAAAGATAGATTGTTCGCAGCACCACAAGCTCTTATAAGAAATTTCAAGTAATACGATGAACATCCCAATGAAGGAAAAAAACAAAACAGAAATAAACACAAAAGACATTACTATCGTAACCGTCACATATGGAGATAGGAAAAAATTCATAGAAAAATTGATAAAATCAGTCTCGCAAGAGCCAGCAGGAAAAATCATAATTATTGACAACGGTTCAGAATGGGAAATAAATTCACTCAAGAAAACTTATGGAGAATTTTTGCATATTATAAATATGGGTGAAAATACCGGATCTGCTATCGGTTTTTCGACTGGAATAGAATATGCAATTAGTCTTGGTGCTGATTATATCTGGTTACTAGATGATGACAACATGCCCCAGAAAGGCACCTTAAAAAAATTATTAGATGTTTTTACTCAAGCTATTAAATATACTCCACGGAATAAATTGGCAACATTGGCTTTTCGCCCAGAGCACCAAGTAGATGTAGCTATGGGTGTCCCAATAAAGCGTATAAACCCACGCCCAAATAGTTTTCAGTGGTTCCATATATTCGATATACCATATAAAATATGGCGTAGAACGCCCTGGGGAAGGCCACGACTTAATGGCAAGCTACCGTCAACTATACCCCTCGATATGGCACCATATAGCGGGCTATTTTTTCATCGTGATATGGTTGAATTAACTGGCCTTCCTAACATTGATTTCATTCTATACGCAGATGACATTGAGTTTACCCATCGCATCATCGAAAATGGCGGCCAGATTTTACTCGTGCCAGATGCAATCATAGAAGATTTAGAATCATCTTGGAACATAAAAAAAAGCTTTAGCAATAGCTTTGTTGGACTATTAAAGGGTAATGGGGATTTCCGTGCGTATTATACAATGAGAAATACAGCTTATTTTTTCTCTTCAAAATACAAAAAAAACAACATTATGTTTTTTATAAATTTATACACATACATAATTATTCTATACATTTTTTCTATTGTACTCTATAAAAAAGATAGATTTATATTGTTGAAGGGCGCGATTAATGATGGATTATCAAATAGATTAGGAGAAAATAAGAGTTATCCGCTATGAAAATATTATTTCTTAATAACTTATCCGATCCAAGAATAGGTGGTGGTGGTGAATTTATCCTATGGGAACAAATGCGTGCATTAAGAGATTGTGGCCATGAGTGTGTACTACTCGCGACAAGTGATGAGCCCGGTCTAAAAAAAACTGAAAAGGACGGTATAACGATTTGGCTGGCGGGAATAAAAAACATTTACTGGCCCTTTCACAAAAAACGACCTTCCGCACCTTTAAGGCTCATCTGGCATACTATAGATATCTATAATCCATTAATGCAATCATTTTTGCGTAAAGTCGTTCATTATGAAAAACCTGATATAGCTTCCATACATGCTCTTCAGGGTTGGTCTTCCGCAAGCTGGAAAATGTTATCGCATTTAGGGATACCATCGGTTCAAATTTTACACGGTTATGAATCAATTTGTGTAAATTCATCCATGTATAATAAAGGCCATAACTGCGTTGGCCAGTGCCTGCACTGTCATGCTTTTCGGTTACCGCACCGCAAGCTAAGTCAGCATTTACAGGCAGTTGTGGGAGTTAGTAACTATATACTTAAACAACACGTTTCATTAGGATATTTTAATGAAGTACCAATCAAAACAGTTATTCATAATGTACGCTCACCTCAATCCTTAGGCATTGATTATCTTCAAACGCCACATAATGGCCTACGTTTTGGCTATATAGGAAGATTACACCCGACAAAGGGTGTTTCGCTACTGATCGATGCATTCTGTAAAGCCGATTTAGATAATAGTGAACTATGGATTGGTGGATCTGGGAAACTTCAATATGAAGATGAACTACGCTCAAAAACACACGATACTGGAATCCACTTCATGGGCCAGGTTACTCCTCAAGAATTTTATCCACAAGTTGACGTGGTGATTGTGCCATCACTTTGGAATGACAACTTGCCTGGTGTAATCTTTGAAGCCCTCGCGTTCGGGAAACCAGTAATTGCATCCCGCCGTGGAGGCATACCAGAAATGATCCAGGACGGTGAAAATGGTTTACTTTTCGAACCTAGTGTTCCAGATGAACTTGAATCTGCTATCAAGACCATGTGCGACGAAAGCCTACGTGCAAGAATGGCGGCCCAAGCGCTAAAATCTAGTCTACCATTTATTGATATTTTACACTGGACAAAAACCTATGAATCACTCTATCAAAAAGTAATTGAGGCATACAAATGTGATAAATAACATTGTGCATACTATCTATTTGCAAATTTATTAAAAACTTACGTCACGCCTTGGAGATATTTAAGGCGACTTTTCGATTCACTCAACTGACATTTCAGTGCCGTCTTACTATGGGAACTTAAATCGCTATTATATGTACCGCAATCGCCTCTCTTTTTTATTACCCATGCAATTTCGCTCGCTTTAAGTTCGCTTGCTTTTGTTGGCGACAAATTATTTAGCTCATCATCGTAAACAAGGTCAATTTTATGCGTCACATCAGTTAGTTCCGATTTAAGATCTTGAAAGGAGGTGTGCTCATCACTTTCAGGTGGTACTGGGGGAATCAAAGATGGTTGTGATTGTTCCGCAGAGGATGCCGGGGAAGGATTCGCTTGCTGCTGCGGCCGAACCATCCGGGCAATTTGATTGATGTGCGCCTCGACGGAATCTGAGAATGCCCCAGTTGAGGCGAAAATGACTGTGCCATTTTTTCCAGGAAAGATCGAGTAATTTAGCCCGTACGTTTGCAGTACTATACCACTTGGGTGAGTAGGTGTGGTGATGGTTGCTTTTGCTGATGCACTGCAATCGACTGAACCAATAATCTTGTTCCCACCCACAGGATGTCGATTATACAAGGTGGTATGGACTGCGATATTTTTAGCCAAAGAATCATTGTCTCCCAAGACGTTAAGCGCTCTCTGCAAACCCGACTTTAGGTTGGGGTCAATAATTTCAGACACTGTTTGGTTAGTCCCCTTCGACCAACACTCTGAAACTTTCACGGATGGCCCCGTAGGGTCGGTCAGCTTACAACCAGAAAGTAACAATGCTGAGGCCATTACCGACCATGTCAAAATATTTTTATTCAAATTGCACCTCCGGCATCAAAAGGTAATGCTTTTAACAATTTCCATACATAATTGGGTTGTTGGCTTAAAAACATTGCGGTCTATACTCCTGGGATTTTTTTCGGAGATAAATTTGCATTGTGTGTTGTGAAGTTGAATGGCTTTACCCTGAATCACTGTATTACCATTAAAGGACAAGATAATATGGGGTTGACCATCTGAAGACAAAGCAGCCGCTATAATCTTACCCTGGATGGAAATAACAGGGGTTACTCCCGCACCGCCATTGCTCCCTCCGCTACTCAAGCCGCCAAGATATTGCAATGCTTTACCATTAAAGGTGTAGATTGGATACCAACTTGATGCATAACCTTGTGTCTCAAAACCGTCCTCTTCTCCGACAAGCAGTACTTGATTTTTTAGTAGTGCTCGTTGTGGGAAAATACTCCATGGCTTGCCATTGACTCGCCCATTGGAGCCTTCTGCTGCAAAATTATACTCTCTGCCTACAGGAACCCAATGATTTCCATCCCACTGAAACCAGATTGCCGAAATGTAGGCAGGCTGGGCTTGTACGGTAAAACTTGGGTTTTCTGAATCTGTAACGGCGCTGCCTTGTCCTGTAGCAATGAAATAAGTCTTGCCATTGAGATTTACAGTAGCCGTTTGCCAAGGCCTGACATATTCGGTGATCGTATGATTATATCCAGGCCCTTTGTTGACACGTATGCCATGTGGATCTGGCGTCTTGACCACTGACCCGGTCTTTACATAGGCGGGGCCATATAGCCATTGCATAGCCTGCAACTCGTTGGGTTCTGCAGGTGCTGCCATGGACACTTCTGGAAACAGGCTACTCAATAGCCCCATGATCACTAGCGATACCTTCAAGCCATTACGTACAAGCATAATTATACTCCAAATAAAACTCTGAGCCCTTCCTGTTATTATTTTGGATATTTAGTTTGATTAGCCATGCTGTCAAGGTGAAAAACACCAGTACGAAGAATAGAAGATATTTAAAAAAAATCTCTAGTTATATTCGAGACGTGCATATTTATGGCAAGGCACGATCCTGTGAGTGGAAAAAATTTTATCCTCGATCGTCCCATGTGTGATAAAGAATGCCCTGAGCCTAACCCTCTGCTAAAGCCGGGGGTTTCTTACCCCGGATGACTGCGTTGCCTCCCATGGATTGATGACGTTCACCCCGGCAGCTTCAAAAGGACTGGTGTCGCGGGTGGCAACGGTGAAGCTGTTGGCGAGGGCGACGGCCGCAATGAAGGCGTCGGCTGTTTCGATCGCCACGCCTATAGCGCGGGACTTGGCCAGCAGCTCGGCATAGGCTTTCGTGCAAGCCATATCGAATGGCAATACCCGGTTGGCGAACATCGGCAACAAGCGCTTTTCCAAATTTTCATGCAGGCTGTCCCGACGCTTTCCGGTCGGTATCAGCGCAATACCTGCACGCAACTCGGCTACCGTGATCGTTGACAGGTAGAGTGTTTCCAGCGCTTGCGCATCGAGCCAGTCAAGAACATGGGTATTCGGGGCCGGGCGCTGCGGCTCAGAAATGACGTTGGTATCGAGCAGAATCATTCAAATCCCGCTGCGCGGGCTGGGGAATTGATGCGCGCGTTCTCAAAAATCGTGATTTCTTCATCAGTTAAGCCACCTGCCTCGCTGGCGATAGAGGCCAGAAATGAGCCAAGTTTTACGCGCCCCTCCGGCTTAGCCGCCCGCTCCAGAATGTCGCGGATTTCCGCCTCGGTGCTGCGACCATGATGGGCGGCCTGGATTCGGATGGCCCGATGTACCTCATCGGGCAGATTTCTTACATTCACATTTGCCATTTGATATATCTCCATAAAAATCTATCAACGCACACATTGTATGGCAATGATATCAAAACGCAATTAAAATCCACTCCGAAAATCAGGTATGCAGGCAAACTCCAGGATGATAGTTTTGGACTAACACCCAACAGTTCCGCCCTTCCTTTCCTCCGTCTTACTGGTTATTCTTTCGAATAGCATCTCATGCCAACTGGAGGCATGCTCTAATGGCAACAGCAAGACAGCTAGAACACGCACCAAACCTCTATGAACAGGATTTCCTATCCTGGATTGAGGAGCAGGCGCAGGCCCTCAAGGCGCGTCAGGTTGTGGCTTTGGATTGGGACACTTGAAAAACTGCGCATCAAGCTCGGGGGCGTCGTCCGAGGCCATCCAGGTGCCGGGTATATTGGGCTTGTTCTCGCTCATTGGCTTTCCTCATGCTGATAATGTGCCGGTCATCGGTGTTACGCGGCGTCCAGACCATGACCACCATTCGCTCCCGCAAGAGGTCCGCCGTGATCAGGCGAACTTCTCCGCAGTCCCTGCGGTCGCCCTCGCGGGTAAAGTGCTTTCCGGCAAAGACCAATAGTGCATCCTCAAAATCCAGCCCGCGCTCTTCGAGGGTCTTTTGCCGCTTGGCGGGATCGTAGGTGATCTTCATCGACTTATTGTAGCTACAAATATTAAAAACGCTAGCGACGATGTGATGTGGGTGTTTAACACTGCGAAGCGTGCTCCAGCGCTGAATCAGGCCAGAAACTGAACAGCCGATGGCGCGGGGTTTTCATCTCCCAAGTGATACTTTAGTATCACTGCCATGCGCACGGAACTCGTCACCACCCTGAAAAGACAGGCTACAGAACTCCTCTCAGACATCGAGCGGGACAGGGAGCCTATACTCATCACCCAACATGGGTTGCCCAGCGCGTACCTGGTGGATGTAAAGACTTATGAGCAGATGCAGCAGCGTATGACCTTGCTGGAAGCCATTGCGCGTGGCGAACAGGCGATAGCCGAGGGCCGTGTCAGCAACCACGCCCAAGCCAGCAATTATCTTGCCCGATGGTTGAAATAATCTGGTCCAATCCAGCGCTGAATGATCTGGATGCTATCGCTGATTTCATCGCTCTCGACAATCCCGCTGCAGCGTCTGCATTTGTTCAGCGTGTCTTCAGCCACATCGAGCAGTTGGCTGAATTTCCAGAGAGCGGCAGTTATCCGCCTGAATTGGGGCCGTCTCGTTACCGACAAATCGTCGAACCACCCTGCCGCATTTTTTACCGATACCATGAAACAACGGTTTTCATTCCGCATGTGATGCGGGACCGCACCGGGCGGTTCGAGAAGTTGAGGTCATGAGTTTCACGAAGGGGCGCACAAACTGATTTTTGCCAAATCCAAACCGATACATATAAACGGCTGATTTGGTTTATCAACAGATCTATTGACAGCTAGCGGATAGAAATATATTTTATATTGGTGCCTCAATTTTATCCGTTATCAGGAATCACAAAAGCATGAAAAACGCACAAATGGCCACTCATGAATAGTAAGCCTAATAAATTCAAAACTATTTAGAAATTAAATAAAAATTTTTCCGGAGCACATACATGAAAGAACAGAAAGAAAAAATCTTTTCTGCAATTTTATCGTTTTCGTTTTATATCATTATTACTTGCATATATTTTCATCCGTTATTTCATAACATTAAAAATACTATATTCACACCCGGAGGAGATCAATACACCTTTATATGGTTTTTATTATGGTGGCCTAAAGCTATAGCGAACGGCCTCAATCCATTTATAACAAATTACATTTGGCCATCAGCAAATTTGAATCTCACTTGGGTTACCTCCATCCCCACCTTAGCAATCCTGATGGCTCCAATTACATATACCATGGGACCGATCACAAGCTGGAATATTCTCACGCTCCTCGCCACTCCTCTCAATGCTTTTACAGCATATCTATTACTAAAATATTTATATAAAAAAGATATTCCTGCATTCTTGGGTGGATATATTTTTGGCTATAGCACTTATGTTCTTGGCCAACTACAAGGACATCTCAATCTGGACATGGTATTTATAATACCACTAATTATACTGATTTTTATAAAACGACTGAGAAATAAGTGTAGCAAAAACAAATATATCACCACGCTTGCTGTACTGCTTGCCCTCCAAACCGGAATATCTACCGAGGTTCTTGCCACATCCATCACATTTTTTGTCATCACAATATCAATATTTTTCTTTTTGATGAAAGAATATAGAATCAGCATATTATCCACCATTAAAGATACAATTATATCAGTTATACTTTATTTTATATTGATATCCCCTTTTATTTTTTTTCTCATGCTTGGTTACTTATCAAAACCCGGAATCCCAGGAAGCCCACTATATTTTTCCACTGATATTGTTAATTATTTTATTCCAACACCAATAACCAAAATTGGCGGGAGCATTTTTTCTGATATCTCAGCAAACTTCACCGGGAACTACAGCGAAGAAGGCGCCTACATTGGTATCCCAATTTTTTCTATTATTATCATCTCATTATCTGAAAAAATAAGAAATCATAAAAACATAGGAGCATTCTTAATAACAATATTAATTCTAATTTCAATTTTTTCCCTTGGTGAAAAATTACATGTTAATGGAATAATAACTAACATTACTATGCCATGGAAAATATTCACTAATTTTCCCCTAATAAGAGACGCACTGCCAAGCAGATTCACAATGTATTTATTCCTTATTATTGCCATCATCTTAACAGACTGGATGGCTGCCAAGAAGAACAATCTACTACGAATAATATTTGTTATATTTGCAGTTATATTTATTGTACCAAACACAAGTCAATATATTTGGAAAAAAAATACAATTCCTGCGTCTTTTGCACAAGCCAGTTATCTCGCTGGGAAACACCTCCTTATACTACCTTTTGGCTATACCGGAGATTCCATGCTGTGGCAAGCAGAATCAAATTTTTCATTTCGGTTAGTGGGGGGTTACACTGGAACTGTACCGGCACCTTATAATCACTATACAATTACACTACTTTATTGTCTGGCAACCCAGAAAGCGGATTTATAAATCAGCTCACCAGCTATTGCCAAAAATTCAAGGTGGACTTTGTAGTTATTTGTCCCGGAACACCGCAAAAACTGAAAGAAGCAGTCTCGCTTACCGCAACTCATAATCTCTGGAAACACAAAGTACTTGGTCGTTGCATACTTTACAAATCATATTAATCGCATCGACAGGCAAGGCTAATGTCGTAAAACATCAAACAAACCGCCCCGGCCGATAAGGCAATGGATCGGTAAACGGCGTTTCTCCGCCCATCATTTCAGCGAGCAGACGGCCGGTGGTGGGGCCGAGGGTGAGGCCCTGATGGCAATGGCCGAAGGCGTACCAGAGGCCTTTCCGGCCGGGGGCGGAGCCGATGATGGGGAGCATGTCGGGGGTGCAGGGGCGCACGCCCATCCAGGCTTCCGGGTCGAGACGGGTGCCGAGGCTGGGCATGAGTTGCCGGGCCTGGGCTTCGGCGCGGGTCAGGGGCACGGCGGAACGCGGCGCATCGCGGTGGGCGAACTCGGCGCCCGTGGTCAGGCGAATGCCGCGTTGCATGGGTGCCAGCACATAGCCCTGATCGGCGTCCAGCACCGGATGGCAGAGCGGCGTAGCCGGTTGGCTGTAATGCATATGGTAGCCGCGCTTGACGAAAAGCGGGGGATGAAAGCCCAGGGCGCGGGTCAAATCCGGTGACCAGGCCCCCAGGGCGATGACCAGTTCCGCTGCTTCGATGGGGCCATGGGCTGTTTGCACCCGCCAGGCGGCCTGCTCCCGCTGAATACTTTGTGCATTACCGGTACGAAATTCGCCGCCGAGCCGGGTGAAATAATTCAGGTAGGCGCGGGTCAGGGCGTGGGGGTCAGTCACTGCCAGGGGTTGGGTCCAGTGGATGCCACCCACCAGGCCGGGCCGCAAGCTGGATTCCATCTGCGCTACCTGGGCCGTATCCAGGGCGGTATAGGTCACCCCGAAATGTTCGGCCTTGTAGGCGGCTTCCTGCAGGGCATGGTCCAGGGATTCCTCCTGGGCATGCACCTGCAACCAGCCCCCGGAACGGAACAGGTCCGTCGCCCCGGCCAATCCGGCCAGCGCCAGGTGGTCGTCCAGGCAGTGGGTAATGAGGGCCGCATAGTGGCGGGCGATGGCACGATGGCGTTCTTGCTGAGAGTTGTACCAGTACTGCATGAACGGAATGGCGAGTCGGGGCAGCATGGTGCCGCGATAATAGGCTTCCGTTGAACGGTTGCGGGCATAACTGAGCATTTGCGCCAGGGCGCGGGGGAAAGGATGGGGCATGACCGCTTCGCGCTGAATCAGGCCGGCATTTCCGAAGGAAGTCCCCTCCCCCGGTCCCTGACGGTCGAGCAGCAGAGTCTGCCGCCCGCGCAGTTGCAGTTGCAGGGCGATGGAGACGCCGACAATGCCGGCGCCCAGGACGATCACAGAAGGACGAGTAGCCATGTAGAGATTCTGCCTGAATCAGATCGGAAACTGAACAGCAGATATTGCGAGTCTGCGCATCTTTGACCTTGCCTACGGCAACATCCGCGAGACCTTGGCTGGCATCGTCAATCAGCAGAAAGACAGAATCGAAAGTTCACAATCCATCAGGCCGCTTGACAGAAAGCGGTGCCTCGGCCATGGTTGCGGGAAATTGTGAGGACCTCCATGCTGCATTTTCCGGATATCAATACCGTTGGCTTTCCCCTGGGCCCCATCACCATTCACTGGTATGGGTTGCTGGAAATCATCAGCTTCGTCATTGCCACCCTGTGGCTGATCCGGCGCGGCAAAATGCCGCACTGGCACTGGCCCAAGGAGCAGGTAGTCGATCTGGAATTTTATGTGGCGGTGGGGGCGATTCTCGGCGGACGGGTAGGCTATATTATCTGGTACAACCTCCCCTATTACCTTAGTCAGCCCATCAAGATGCTCTACATCTGGGATGGCGGCATGTCCTTTCATGGCGGACTGTTGGGCGTGGTGCTGGCCTGCTGGGCCTTTGCCCGCTCTCATAAGGATCACAGTTTTCTGCCGACCCTGGATTTTATTGCCCCGGCGGTGCCCATTGGTCTGGGCCTAGGGCGCTTGGCGAATTTCATCAATGACCAGTTGTTTGGACGGGTCAGTCATCTGCCCTGGGCTATGGTGTTTCCAGCGGGGGGGCCACAGCCCCGCCAGCCCTCGCAGATTTACGAGTTTCTGCTGGAAGGCGTGTTACTCTTTTTGATTCTGGCCATATACAGCCGCAAACCCCGTCCGGCCGGGGCGATTGGCGGGATGTTCGTGCTGTTTTACGGCATTTTCCGTTTTGTCGCGGAATTTGCCCGCCAGCCGGATATTCAGTTGGGTTTTGTATTCGGGCCTTTTACCATGGGTCAGGTCTTGTCGGTGCCCATGATCATTCTCGGTCCGGTCATTATCTGGTGGGCCTACAAGGGTGGGTTTGCTGAATCCCCCTCCCCTGCAGAGCCCGCCGCCAGCGCCAAAACCCTTAGCGAACACTGATTACTGCATCTTCACGGGAGTTGCGATCCAGTGGCTGATGAACTCAACGCGCCGCAACAGGAAGCCGTCCGGCATGTGCATGGTCCCCTGCTGGTACTGGCCGGGGCCGGATCGGGCAAAACCCGGGTCATTACCCGGAAAATCGTCCACCTGATTCGCGAGCAGCAGGTCGCCCCCAAACATATCTGCGCGGTGACTTTTACCAACAAGGCTGCCCGCGAAATGAAAAGCCGGGTGAGCCAGTCCTTGCAAGGTCAGAACAGCCGGGGCTTGATGGTCTCCACCTTTCACCGCCTAGGCCTGGATATTTTGCGTAAGGACATTACCCGTCTGGGCTATCGCGATAATTTCAGCGTGATTGATCCGGGCGATAGCCTGAGCATGGTCCGCAACCTGCTGCGCGATGCCAACGGCCCCAGCGATCTGGCTGAGGCCATTCAGGCGCGTATCTCCCGCTTCAAGAATGATGGTTTCCTGCCCCAGGAGGCCCAGGCCGATGATCGGCTGGGGGAGGAGGCGGCGGCTATCTACAAGCCCTATCAGCGCGCCCTGAGCGCCTGCAATGCCGTGGATCTGGATGATCTGATTCTGCTGCCTACCCGCCTGCTCCAGGAAAATGAAGAAGCCCGCCTGGCCTGGCAGGACCGTATTCGCTACTTGTTGGTGGATGAATATCAGGACAGTAACGGTGCCCAGTACCGTCTGATCCGCAACCTGCTGGGGGTACGCCATAATCTGACGGCGGTGGGAGATGATGATCAAAGTATTTATTCCTGGCGGGGGGCGGCGGCCGACAATTTGCATCGTCTGGCCCAGGATTATCCGGCCCTGAAAGTCATCAAGCTGGAACAGAACTACCGCTCGACAGGGCGCATTCTGCAGTCGGCCAATGCGGTGATTGCGCAAAACCCCCATCTGTTTGAAAAGCGCCTGTGGAGCACTCTGGGGGATGGTCACGCCATTCGTGTGCTCAACTGCGCCGATGAAAGCGACGAGGCCGAACAGGTGGTCAATGCCATTCTCCGCGACCGATTTCAGCGCCAGGGAGAATATCGGGATTATGCGATTTTGTATCGCAGCAATCATCAGTCCCGGCCTTT
Organism: Acidithiobacillus sp. TH-A117; assembly: GCF_057473465.1. Taxonomy (NCBI): domain Bacteria; kingdom Pseudomonadati; phylum Pseudomonadota; class Acidithiobacillia; order Acidithiobacillales; family Acidithiobacillaceae; genus Acidithiobacillus; species Acidithiobacillus sp. TH-A117. The sequence continues at coordinate 29,130 of NZ_JBYCKQ010000022.1, read as the reverse complement.
TGAAGCGGCGTTGCGTAATGCCCGCATTCCCTATCAGATTTCCGGGGGTCTGTCGTTTTTTGAACGCAGCGAAATCAAGGATTTTCTCGCTTATTTGCGTTTGCTCAGCAATCCTGATGATGACCCGGCTTTTTTGCGGGCGGTGAATACGCCACGCCGGGGTATCGGCAGCAGTACCCTGGAAAAGCTCGGGGAGTTTGCCAAAGCCCAGAACCTGTCCTTGTTCGCGGCAGTCTGGGAAGAAGGCCTGGATATCCCCGACAAAGGCCGAAATGCCCTGCGCAGCTTTGCGGGTTGGGTCAACCTCAAGGCCGATGAACTGCACAAAGCCGAACTGCTCCCGGCTCTGCAGAGTCTGCCCGATGATATCGGCTATTTGCAGCATCTGCACAATGAGGGGGATGAAAAAGAAGCCTCCCGGCGCTGGGAAAACATCCAGGAGCTGCTGACCTGGATAAAGCGTCTGCAGGAGCAGGAAGACGGCCCACAAACACTGGTGGAAATCCTCAACCGACTGATGCTCTTCAATGTTCTGGAACGGGAGGAGGACGATGACCGCGACGTACTGCGCCTGTCCACCCTCCATGCCGCCAAGGGGCTGGAATTTCCCCAGGTATTTCTGGTGGGGGCTGAAGAAGAGTTGCTCCCGCATCGCAACAGCGAAACCCCGGAACAAATTGCCGAGGAGCGCCGCCTTTTTTATGTGGGCATGACCCGCGCCCGTTTTCGCCTGACCCTGAGCCGCTGCCGCAAAAGGCGGCGTTATGGACAGGACGTGAATCCCAAGGCCTCGCGCTTTCTGCAGGAGATTCCCAAGGAGCACCTGGACTGGCTGGGCGAGCAAAGCGAGGAGCCGGAAATGGACCCGGCCACGGCCTTTGCGCGTTTGCGCGATATGTTAGGGAAGCAGTGAGCGTTTTCAGCCCTATACGCCAAGGGGCTATCCTAAGATAGCCCCTTGCTTGAAGCAGTACTGCGCTGCCTACTCAGTGCGCGGCGACGTTGCCCATGGCCTTGACCCGTGCGGAAAGACGGCTCTTGGTGCGGGAAGCGGCATTGCGATGCACCACGCCTTTACCGGCAGACTTGTCGATAACCGATTCCGCCGTGCGCAGCGCGATGCGGGCTTCTTCCTGATTACCGTCATGTACGGCCTTGAGCACCTTCTTCACAAAGGTACGCAGACGTGAACGCATGCTGGCATTGTGCAAGCGATGCTTTTCATTTTGTAGAACGCGCTTGCGCGCCTGAGCTGTATTCGCCAAGTTTTACTCTCCGTGTATTTGCATTGCAGGTCAGTGCAGAAATTTCAAGCTGCGGATTCTACTCTTCCTTGCAGCACTGTCAATGGATTATCCATTGGATCGAATCACCCTATCTACTCAAAGTAAAGTGATTTACCTGCTTTTTTATCAAAGGTCAGGGTGCTCGAACATTCATAACCGTTTTTTCTGGATGCGTTTTTTGATCGCATCATGCATGGCCTCGGTCGAGATGGCCGCATCCTTTTTATAGGTGCTCAGTCTTCCGGCCACATCGGCGACCTTTCTGGTCATGGATGAAGTGGATGAATACATAAAGCCCCCGTTTGTATTACTCTATAAAAAATCCTTACTTAAGGGTAAGAAAATCCCTGTACGGTGTCAAAGTAGGCGCGATATTTATTCTGCCAGTATCTGCAAATGCCGGGGCTGTACGCAGACTTTCAGAGGGCTTCCCGGGGTGATCTGCGCCGCTTCGGCTCGTTGACGAGGCAGCAGCATTTCCAGGGGGGCGGGGCCTTCCAGATAAAAGCGGGTGGACAACCCTTCAGCACGACTTGCCCGCACCCGGACCAATAGACGATTGGGACAGGACAGTTCTGACTCTTCTTCCAGAAAGAGATCTTCGGCCCGCCAGGTCAGTTGTACCAGAGACCCCACAGACAGGCCCGCCTGCCCGTCGGCCTGCAACTGCCAGCCAGCACCGGCAATCTGCAGGAAAGCGTTTTCCCGTGCGTCAACATGGCCAGACAGAAAATTACGAAAACCCAGCAGCCGCGCGGTAGCCTGATGTTGGGGCCGGGCAAAAACTTCGACAGGGGGGCCTTCCTGAACGATGCGGCCGTCGCGCAAAATGGCCATGTGATCGGCGAGCATCGCCAAATGCGGGTCATGACTGACCGCCAGTAGAGGAATTCCGAAGGCACGCACCTCTTGAATCAGCTCATCCAGCACCTCGTCACGGGTAGCCATATCCAGGGCCGAAGTCGGCTCGTCCAGCAACAACAACTGCGGCTTGCGCGCCAAAGCCCGGGCCAGGGCCACCCGCTGTTTCTGGCCGCCGGATAATTCCGAGGGAAAACGCTCTGCCAGCTCTTTCAGCCCCACTCGCTGCAGTAATGCCAGGGCTTCGGTCTGACGCCGGGCTGAACGTGGCAAAGGAAATGCCACGTTTTCCCAGGCGCGGAGATGGGGAAAAAGCGCATAGCCTTGAGGGAGATAACCAATGGGACGCTGTTCTACCGGCAGATCGCCAAACGGGCTGACCCGGGCCGGTAGCAGGCCGGCGATGGCCTGTAGCAATGAAGTCTTACCTGCCCCGGATACGCCCAGCAGCACCGTAAAGCCCCTGACCTGCAGACGCAAGTCGAGAGCGACGGGCTGCGTCATCTGACAGCGCAGGTCCAGTACTGCGGGTGCCTGACTCAAAACAGGGCCTGGGTCTGACGCCTGGCGCGCAGCCCGATCCAGAGAGGCAGCGGTACCGCGACCAGAAAAAATATCCACAGCAGGGGATAGACGGCGCTGAGACCGATGTCCTGGAGATTCACCCATAATTTGACGGGGATGCCCTGGGGAAAATAGGCGACGATCAGGACGATGCCAAATTCGCCCATGGCCCGCACCCAGGCCAGGGCCAGCCCTGCCGAGAGGCCAATGCGGGCCAGAGGCAGGGTCACGCCCCAGAAAGTTTGCAGACGATTGCGGCCCAGAGTGCGACTGATCTGTTCCAGATCCCGGGGGACGCCCTCAAAAGCGGCCCGGGCGGCGATGATATAGTAAGGCATGGCGCCGTATATCTGGGCGAGAATGAAGGCGGGCGCAGTATTGGTCAGATAGATGCCTGCCTGACTGAAGACACTGCCCACCGGAGAATAAGGGCCGTAAAAACTACTGAGTAAAATGCCCAATGCCAGGGGCGGGGTCAGCAGGGGTAACATGAGTAACGCGTCGAGCAGCCACTTGCCGCGCCATTGTCCCCGGGCCAGCCACCAGGCCAGAGGCGTCCCGGCCAGTACCGCCAAGAGTACCGCCAACCCACTGTAGAGCAGCGATGTCCGGATAGCGCCCATATCGCCCTGGGCAAAATGGAAATCCGCCCAGTCCGTCGCAAAAAACAGGGCCGCAAACGGCGCCAGCAAAAAAATGAAGACACCCGCCGCCAGAATCGATCCCGGCCGGAAATGGCCCGCACCGCGTCTTTCAGTGCCATAGGCAGATTTCACTGGATCATCACCTTTGCAATCAACACTCCCACGTTATTCCCTGTTGAACATATCCTGTTCAGAGCAACTTATAACCTGCGCAAATGCCCGGGTCAAGCCGTAGCAGGCCGATTCTTTGCTGGTGCAAAATTATGCTATGCTTAACTTATAAACAACCATCAAGCTTGATAAGAAGATAGTTTTTACAATTGGTTAATGCAATTACATGAAAGAGTTTATCAACATGCACTGGACTATACTTCTCAAATCTGACCCTGAAGCCAAAGGTAATCCTGTCCTTCACGGACTGCGGATGGCCGCTTCGGCTTTGGCGGATGATGTCGAGATCAGCATCTTTCTCTCACAGGAAGCTATTTCTTTAGCCTTTCAGGATGAACAGGCTGGTGCCCAACTAAAAGTCCAGCAGGATCTCCTTCATGAATTGCAGGAACTGGGTGCCCGGACCTATGTCGTTGGCCTGGAGTGGCTGCATCAGACAGAAAAATCATTGCTCAATGCCAGTATTGAGACGGCCAGCATGAAAACCCTGATCCGCCAGATGAAAATTTCCGCCCAGGTCATCACCCTCTAAAACTATGGCCGCTATTTATGCACTGGGGGATCTGCAGGGTTGTTGTGCACCCTTCAACGGCCTGCTCAAAAAAATCGAGTTTAATGCCCAAGAGGATCGCTTGTGGCTGGCAGGGGACCTGCTGAATCGGGGTCCGGACAGTCGGCCACTCCTGAAAAGACTTTTCCACTGGCAGGATCACTTGCAGATTGTGCTGGGCAATCATGATTTATATGCGCTTTCTCGCTGGGCGGGCATTGCTCCGGCTAAAAAAAGTGACACCCTGGGCAGCCTGTTGAGCGATAAAAATGCCGGGGACTGGCTGGACTGGTTGCGGCAAATGCCCCTACTCCACCATGACAGCACCCTGGGCTGGACCATGGTCCATGCGGCTATTCATCCCGACTGGGATATTGCTACCGCCACCGCCCACGCTCAGGAACTGCAAAATGCCCTGAGCGGGCGGCAATGGAAACGCTTTTTGAAAATGCTGTGGGCGGCCTCGGCGCCCAATTGCTGGGAAGATTGCCGCAATGAAGACGATGCCCAGCGTTTTCGGGTAGCTGTGTTCACCAGGGCGCGCTATGTGACGGCCGAAGGGCAGTTCAACTGGCCCAGTACCCTGCCCAAAGAGGGTGCTTCGGCTTATGCGCCCTGGCATACCTGGTTTTTTGAACGGCAGAACGAAGGTGCCATCATCTGCGGACACTGGGCTACCCAGGGCTTGCTGGTGCATGAACGTTTACTGGCTCTGGACAGTGGCTGCGTCTGGGGACGCCAGCTGAGTGCCGCCCGCATCGATCTGGAAACTCCGGAAATTCATCAGATCGACTGCCCCATGTATGCCCAGCCCAGCGCCAAGGAATAATGACCGCCCGCCGATAAGTCCACGGATATAGTTGGCCCTGTCCGCTTTTGCGTCTATCCTCTGGCAACATGCAAGCCGCCCGCTCTCCCCTCGATATTCTCCGCCACACTTTTGGCTACGAGCAGTTTCGTACGCCGCAGCAGGAAGTGATTGAGACACTCATGCAGGAGCAGGATGCCCTGGTCCTGATGCCTACAGGTGGCGGGAAATCTTTATGTTTTCAGATACCCGCTATGGCGAAACCCGGTGCGGGAGTGGTGGTATCGCCGCTCATCGCTTTGATGGAAGACCAGGTGAATGCTCTGCGGCAGGCGGGAGTGGCGGCAGCCGCCCTCAATTCCAGCATTTCTCCGGCAGAAGTGCGCGCCACCGAAGCAGCACTGCGCCTGGGACAACTGGATTTACTCTATATTGCCCCGGAACGGCTGCTGCAGGAGCGCACCCTGCGCCTTTTGCAGCAGTGTTCTATCAATCTGTTTGCCATTGATGAAGCCCATTGCGTGTCTCAGTGGGGCCATGATTTCCGTCCGGAATATCTGCAACTGAAAATCCTCCACGAACGCTTTCCGACCATTCCGCGCATCGCCCTGACCGCCACAGCTGATCCGAAAACCCGGGTGGAAATCATCGAACGCCTGGCCTTGCAGCGGGCGCGCGTATTCAGCCGGTCTTTTGATCGACCCAATATCCGCTACCACATTCACAGCGGCAGCCAGGGTGCGCGTCAGGCCCTGCTGCGTTTCATCCGTGACCGCCATGATGGGGAAGCGGGCATTGTCTATTGCCTCTCGCGCAAACGGGTGGAAGAAATCGCTGCCTGGTTGCAGGACGAACACCTGGACGCTCTGCCTTATCATGCCGGCCTGGGGGCCGAGGAGCGCCGTCGCCATCAACAACGCTTTCAACGCGATGAGGGGGTCATTATGGTGGCCACCATCGCCTTCGGCATGGGTATCGACAAACCCAATGTCCGCTTTGTCGCCCATCTGAACCTGCCCAAAAGTATCGAAGCCTATTATCAGGAAACCGGCCGCGCCGGACGCGATGGTCTGCCCGCTGAAGCCTGGATGTATTACGGCCTGCAGGATGTGGTGCAACTGCGGCAGATGATTCAACAATCGGAAGCCGACCAGCAGCGCAAGCAAATGGAAGGACACAAGCTGGATGCCATGCTCGCTCTCTGCGAAACCATCGCCTGCCGGCGCCAGACTTTGCTCAGCTATTTTGGCGAGGTTCTGGAAATGCCCTGCGGCAATTGTGATAACTGTCTGCACCCTCCGGCCACCTGGGACGCGACTGTCGCCGCCCAAAAAGCGCTGTCTGTCGTTTACCGCACCGGTCAGCGTTTCGGGGTGCAGTATCTGGTGGATGTGTTAATGGCCCGGGAAGATCCGCGCATTCAGCAATGGGGGCATCATCAACTCGCGGTATTCGGGATTGGCAAGGATTTATCCGCCAACGCCTGGCGGGCCTTGTTCCGCCATCTGCTGCTGCGGGGTCTGGTGGAGGTGGACAGTGAGGGGCATGGGGGCTTGCGCTTGAGTGCCTTGAGCCGTTCTGTGTTGCGCGGTGAGGAAATCCTGACCCTGCGTCAGCATGAAAACAGTGCTTCCCGCAAAAAAGAAAAAACGCAGGACATTCATCCCGCCGATAAACTGCTCTGGGAAGCATTGCGGCAGCATCGTCGCGATCTGGCGCAAGCCCAGGGCGTGCCTCCCTACGTGATTTTTCATGATGCCACCCTGATGGAGATGCTGCGCCAGCGGCCGCGCGATCTGGCCGGCCTGGCCCATGTACCTGGAGTGGGTGAACGCAAACTGGCGGCTTATGGAGATTCATTCCTCGCCATATTACAGGGCCACACTGCGCAGCCCTGAAGGATGAACCGGCAGCAGCCCGTTCTGAAAACTTGCCCTGCAGCGGGTCCGGCCCCATCATAGAGCAAATTTGAGGGAATCCGGAATGAATGAAAAAAGCTTTGCCGTAGCCGTCGAAAACACCCTGACCGACCTGCTGACCCGCATCGAAGAGCGGGCGCCCGATGTGGAATGTGATCTGGTCGACAGCGTTCTGACCCTGCTGCTGCCCGATGATAGCCAGATCATCATCAACCGTCAGGAAGCCGTCCAGCAAATCTGGCTGGCGTGCAGTGATGGTCCGGCGCGCTTTTCTGCGCAGGAAGATCAATGGGTGGACAGCCACAGTGGGGAAACCCTGACAGCGGCGTTGGGACGACTGCTGAGCCGGCGCCTGTCCGCACCGGTCAACCTGGACTGAAGCCATGGCGTACTGGTTGATGAAAACCGAACCTGAGGCTTTTTCCCTGGAAGACCTGCAAGCCCGTGGTCAGGAACCCTGGGATGGCATCCGTAATTACCAGGCGCGTAATTTCATCCGCAGCATGCAGGTGGGCGATGGAGTTTTCATCTACCATTCCAGGGTTGCTGTGCCGGGGATTGTCGGGGCAGCCACCGTGGCCAGTACAGCTCGCCCGGATCCCACCCAGTTTGACCCGCAAAGCCACTATTACGACCCGGGCTCCAGTCTCGAAAAGCCGCGCTGGGATCTGGTAGATGTGGCTTATGGTCGTAGTTTTGCCCGCTGTATTTCCCTGGAAAGCCTGCGTCTTATGCCGGAATTTGCAGAAAGCCCTCTGGTGCGCAAAGGCAACCGTCTGTCCATCCTGCCCATCACCGAAAGCCAGTGGCAGCATGTGCTGCAGCTTGCTGATCACGCAGATCAAACATGATTGATCCGGCTGATAACCTGCACCTCTATCACCGCTGGTCTTCCACCTCCGGGCAGATGCTGCGCATGGTGCTGAGCGCCAAGAATTTGCAGTGGCAGGACCATCCCTGTGCGTTACGGGATCAGGAAACGGCTTTTGATCTCGGTTATGGCGACCTCCCGGTATTGATTCACGCCGACGGATGCCAGCAACAAGGCACGCTGCCCGAACTAGCCGCCATGGATCAGCGTTATCCGGAAACTCTGCCCTTGCATGCCCCGATTGGCGAAGCCGAGTGGACGGCATTCTGCCAGTGGCGGAGCAGTCTGACACCGCTCCTGGAAAGATTGATCGCTCCGGTTCTGCCGGCCTATGATGAAATCTGTCATCATGAAGAAGATATGGCTTTCTATCGCAACGAATGCGAACGGCGCTTCCAGCAGTCTGTGGAGGCCTTGGCCAATGATCGTTATGGTGCCTATCAGCAACTCGAAAGCAGGGGGCGCTTGCGCGACTTGGGCAAAATTCTCGCTCGTCAGCGTTTTTATACGGGTCAGCTGTCACTGATAGACATCGTCCTGACCGCAGATCTGCATTTGCTCCGATTGCTGGATGGCGTGACCATTCCTCTGGACCTGCAATATTATTTTCAACGTGTCAGCGACGCCTGCCAGCTTACGCTGAACGACGGCATGAGCCAATCGCTGTGAAATTTGTTTCTAACTTATGGAGTGCATGATGACTTATGAAGAATTGGTAGTATTTCTCAACCAGCACCTGGGCTATCCATTTCTGAACGAATCCAGTCCTGCCGCTGCCCTGGAAGCCGCCTGGAACAATACCCTGGATGATCCCCTGACAGCAGAAATACTGAACGCAATATATCAAGGCAACCAGTGTCAATCGGTGAGCGATCCGGTGGACCGGGCCCACAGCTTTGACGGACTGGCGCGCCTGCGTCTGCGCGCCCAGGCCGATGATGCCGATCCGGTCATTTTCCGCAAGGTTCTCAAACTCTCCCAGGAGCTGGATAATGCCTTTGATCAGGAGCTGATCCGACAAAGGCAATAAATGCTAGCTACTGAAGTTATCCGCCCGAAGGCAGACCCTGGTCGTCCTTTTCAGCGGCGGGTAAATCCAGATAATTGACCCAGAAGCGGCTACGGTCCTGTTTGCTGCGTTTGGCAACATACAGGGCTTCATCGGCATGGCGCAAAAGCCGATCCGGAGGAGAGGCATCTTCGGGATACAGGGTGAGCCCGGCACTGCAACTTACTGAAACCGACGCATCTCCGCCGAGCAGGACAGGTGCCTCCACCAGTTTGCAGATACTGGACAGAATCGGTTGCAGATCATCCCGACTATGCAGTCCTTCCAGCAACAGAACAAACTCATCCCCCCCCAGGCGCACCAGGAAATCCGTACCGCGAATAGCCGCTTGCAGAGCTTGGGCCACTTTAATGAGCAGCAGATCACCCGCTTCATGCCCATAAGTATCGTTGACCGGCTTGAAATCATCCAAATCGATTATCATCACCGCTAACAATGTGTTATTTCGCTGCGTACGCAAAACGGCATGGGTAAAAAAAGCGTCCAGACCGCGACGATTATTCAATCCCGTAAGAGCGTCATGACTGGCCAACCAACTTTGCCGGCGTTGTTCATCAGCCAGTTGGAGCTTGAGATCTATTTCATCCAACCCCCGTCCGAGCAGGGAAGCAATCCGCTTTAGGAGCTCATTGACATCTGCACTGAAGTATTCCACTTTGGAGCATCTGACAGCCAATATTCCCCATACCCTCGAGCCACGCAGCACCGGCAAGAATGCCACTGGAAAAACGCAAGTTGATGAAGCATCTTTGCATTGAGTCCGAGTGGGAAAAATCCCCTGACCTGTTTTCCAGGCATGCAAAATCAGATCCTGTTCTGATTCATCACTCAGCCCATTGACTTGCTGGTTAATGGCTTTGGCAACAGATGATACAAATGCCAGCGTTGCCAAAGTGCCACTCTTTTCAGGTCGTACTAACCAGGCTGCTTCAAAAAGTGTGCTGTCAACCAGTCTTCTGCAGATTTCTTCTATCAATGGCTGTTCCGTCTGCATTTTCAGAACCGCATCCGCTTCATCCAGGAGAGCTTGATATAACCGGGTCCGACGGACGATCTCTGATTTGTTGAGGAGTTGCTGTTCGGCCATATGCAGTATTTCGGTAAGCTGATGCAGAAAAACCTGTAGGTTATTGCTGAAATAAGCGGCGTCATTACTGCTGACAAATAAAACGGCTTGTAGGCCCGATTCATTCCATAATGGCCATGCGCCTATGACTGCGACTTTTTTCATCTCGGTTTGCGAGTCACGCCAGACTTCCAGAAGTGAATGGGTTCTGACTATGTCTACGAATGCATGACCACTTGTGGACATTCTTCGAATCGCGTCATCCAACCACTGTTGACCCGCAGGAATCTGTTCCAACCAATGTCTGAGCGTAGTTTCCGGCATGCTTCCGCGAGCTGACAGCAACGTGCGTGTCAGACTATCTTTCTGCTTTGTAACAGCCATAATCCAGGCACAGCAAGATTCAGCTCGCGTTGTTAAGACCGAAAGAACCAGATCACGGGCTGCAGAAAGATCCTTCACTTCCAGAATATCCTTGAGTAAATCGACTACAGCCAGCTGGTAACCAGAAATACGACTGACATCAACAGCATTTTTACGCCGTTCCATATAAACCGCGAAATCATCCGCGAGTCGCGACCACAAGGTATGATTAGGAGAAACGAATTCTGCAGATTTCGGTAGAAAAAAAACAATGACGCCTTTGGCGCCATCCAGGCTGCGATAAGGCACACAAAGACTGGCATGAAAAACAGCATCATCAAGAATGGACCAAGCACGATAAGAAGGGTCTGTTTGCAACAGCTGGTATTGAACACTTCCGCTATCCAGCGCTTTAGACACGGATCCATCAACCCCATCAGAACCAGCCATAATCCTTGCGCTCACAATCACATCCCGGCGCGGTCCACCCACTGACAGGATGCTGACGTAATCATCCATGGTCTTTTGTACACCAACCCATACCAGAGAAGCGCTCAGGCGATTGGCTAAAATTTCCACCATCTGCTGCATCGTTGAAGGGAGCTCGAGGGTCAGGGAATCTCCCAGCAACCGATTCACTTCCAGCAAAGCCGCTTGCAAAGTAAATTGTGCTTTCAGTTGTTTATTGTTTTTACGATTTATGACGAGTGCGCGATAGGTAAAAAATAAACTGAAGAGCAGCAATAAAAGTAGAAATACTTTCAGCATAAAAATATCTCCACTTGTAATAAGCAGATTTTTTTAAGCCAAAAATGCTTCAGCATGATTTTTTTGCAGGGCAACATCTCTATCCATCTGCAGTAAACTGCAGAGTGACGCATAAGTATCATTGAGCGCCGACAAATTATCTTCTTTGACTTTCCGTTGTTGGCTCAGGGACTGAATACGCGGTTGAATGTTGGCCGATGAGTCGACAATGGATTCCAATGCCGTCAATTTTTCCTTGGACTGCGTGGCAAAAAGCTCCAGCTGCCGATTCATTAGATCAAGAGACTCATTGACCCAATTACGCAAATCTTTCCGGGTTTCCTCGACAAAAGCTTCAACTTGCTGTGCGAGAGAAAAAAAGGCCTTGCGCACTACAGACCCCTGGGTAGAGGCCGCAATTTCCAGACGCTTGCCAAATCGCTCATAACGATCCGCCATTGCCAAGAGCTCTGCCCGACGGGGCAGTATAGCATAAGGCATGGTATCCAGCTTAGGTAAGCCATACTGCTGCTCCAGTACCCGATAGGCATCCAGCATCAGCGCCGACAAGCGGTTGGCACGTTCCAGTGCATTGTCAAACTGGGCAATGGTTTCCTCAAAAAACTTTGAGAATCGCTCATAAATACCCACAGTAGTCCAGGCTGCAAGCAACTCCGCACGCGCAGCAGCTACAATCTGATCCAGTTTTTCCAAAGAAAGTGCCTGCAGCAACCAGGTGTTGGCTGATTCCAGAAATTCTTTTTCTTTCATAATAAAGGTATCGCGGTCCCCGGCAAAAGTACGCATCAGCTTTTGCTGTCTTTCCAGCAACCGGGGTAATTGCTCTCCCGTTTGCGCCTGCAGACGCTCCATACTTTCAATTTCACCACAGAGATTTTTAACCTGCTCTTCCAGGAGTACCCGCTGATCAATGACTACCCGATTGATCAACCTTTGCGCACTGGACAGAATGGAAGCTCGCTTTCCTGGAATCAGAATTTCGGCGATGGCATTCTCCAGTTCAGCCAGCCCACTGCGCTCGCACAAGCCCTGATCCTGGCGTATCCGCCCCAACAAACCCTTTTGCGCAGAAGCGGCAATGACCTGCTCCAAGTTTAAATTCAAGCTCTTTGCGGTTCTTTCCCGCTGCATCAAAATAGCTGTGGCCTCTTCTTCAGAAGAACGCAAATCATCCCAAAGGGTGTCCACCTTGTTCAGTACGACCAATTGATTCTGCATGGCATTACGGCCCAAGGACTGCTCCCATATGGCCAGATCGCTCTGGGTCACACCAGAATCGGCGCTCAGTACAAATATCAAAGCGTCAGCACCCCGGGCTGCTTCCAGACCCAAATCAGCTTCGCTTCCCAGAGAATTAAGGCCTGGTGTGTCTAATATGACCAGTCCTGCTTCCAGTACTGGATGCGCCCATTGCAATAACGCATAGCGCCAACGGGAAATTTTTACTTTGCCCTCACCACAAGAACTACAATGAGTAGCCTCTGTTTGCCCGCCAAACTCCTTGATTTGTGCACATAGCCCATATTTACGTGCCTCCTCCAGAGGTACGCAAAGAGTTTCCGTCAATTGCGCCATCTTTTCGCTACAGTCTTTTCTATCTTCAGGATTCAGCAGAAAGAACGTCCAAAGATCACGAATCTTTTTGAGCTTATCGACAGAATCATGGAGGGTCCGACTGCGAATGGGTAGGAGCTGCAAGGATGGACTCTCATGGCTGTGGGTGATTTCCACCGGGCACATGGTCGTTTGTCCGGGACCGGAAGGCATCAAGCGCGTGCCCAAGTCCGAAAAAAACAGGGCATTGATCAATTCGGATTTTCCTCGGGCAAATTCACCGAAAAAGGAAATACGGAGCTGGTCACTGGCAATTTCCCGGGAAAGATTATCCATTCGCAGCATGGTACCGCTGGGAAGAATTTCCAACTCTACGGAGAGCTTGGCAATTTGGTGGACAGCATTCGCGATGTGCAAGCGCCATTGATGATATTCACGCAAACGCTCAACAAGCAAAGGCAGGGACATGTTCTTCTCTCCATACAAGCAACAGATCATCCGAGATTGGCTTGGCCGCTTCCGGTCGAATCAAGGACATTATAATGTAAAGTGATCTTGCCACAATGAAAAAGGGTTTGAAAAATTTCTATTCCGCCATGCGATGCAGAAAAAAAGCAATAATCGCAAATAATGCAATGGGTAAAATAGTCGCTATAGATGGACTGATACCGCCTGATACACTGATATACCCTGACATTTCGGTCAGAAAATGGAAGCCCAGCCCGAGGATCAGACCGGCCATGATCCGCGCTGCCAGGCCGCCTCCCCGAGGATTACGGGTAACAAAAGGCACTGCCAGCAGAATCATGATGAGTCCCACCCATGGGTAACTCAAGCGCCGCCAGAAGGCCAGGGCAAAGCGGTTCATCTTGAGGGCCCCGGTCTGGAGATGCTGATAGTTGCGCCAGAGCGTTGGCAAGGTCATGGTCCGCGTCGGATGGGCGAAACTGCTGAGGGTGGAGGGTGGAAGATCAATGCTCCAGGGCTGACTTGACTCATGACGAATTTGTATCCGCTCCGGCGTAATCGACGAAATTGCAACGTCTTGCAAAACCCAGTGGCCGCCGGCAAAGTGCGCAGAGCTGGCGCTGGTCAGGGTTTTTAATTCCACCATACCCGGACTGAGAGAAACCATACGCAAATCCTGCAACGATTTACCGTCATTTCCCACGGCGCCAATCTGGATCAGTTGATGATTCCGACGCAACCAGAGCCCCTGTTCTCCCATATTATGAAATCCAGCCCCCGGCTGACTGGCATTGGCCCACATGGCCTCGGCGGCGGGCGCTGTCACCGGAATCACCCACTCACCCAGCACAAACATGCACAGGGTTCCTATCAAACCCACCAGGAGCAGGGGTTGTTCCAGGCGCCACAATGACCAGCCGGACATTCGCAAGGCAACCACCTCAGAATGTCCGCTGAGAATACTCAACCAGATCAGCGTACCGAGCAGCAAGGCCAGGGGAATGACATCATAGGCGACATCTGGCAGTTGCAGCGCCGCATATTGCATCAGCCGCGCCATGTTCCAGACCCCATGTCCGGGACCCGATGATTTGGCAATGAGCTGGGCGACATAGACCAGTCCCAGCAATAACACCAGAACCACCCCACTGTAGGACAGCAGGCCGGTAAACAGCAGTCGATCAGCGCGTTTCATGACACTCTCTGCCTGAACAAAACGGGCAGCAGGCCAAGATCCCGATTTCTACGCCAGAAGGTGTAAAAAGCGATGACGCCAATAAACAGCACCACCCAGAAAAATCCGGGATACAGTGGCATTTTCCCGGCCATCATGTGTTCCTTGAAGTAAATCAATATATTATTGATGGCCAGCAGCAATAAAACGCCCAGCAACATGCCCGCCGCCCGACCGCCACCGCGCGGTTCGCTGTAGGCCAACGGTATCGCCAGTAACGCCAGCAGTGGCAGAGCGATAGGCCATATCAGCCGCCATTGCAGTTCGGTCACCGCATAGCGCTGGTCCTGGTCTTGCATGTGACTCAGCAAGGTTGGCAGAGAAGCACTAGTCCAGTTGATTCCGCCTGCCTGGTTATTATTTGCCACAGTGCTCCCGAGCATCACCCGATAGCGCGCAAAGGACAGCACCTTGAAACCATTCTGTCCCGGTAACCCCAGATAACGCTGACCATCAATCAGCACCAGACTCAGTCCACCGTCACTTCCCGGAATAATTTCTCCATAGGCTGCCGAAGCCATATCCGATTGTTTGCCGTGAGCAATGGACAGAAAGATTTCATGGTAGCGGTGGGTGTTTTTGCCTATGGCCGAACCTACATAAATCACCCGCCCCCCCGGCAAGGAGGTAAAACTACCGGGCTGAAGCATGGCTTCGGCGGCGGCATTGGCCAGCCTTTCAGATTCTGCCTGTAGCGTGCGCTGGGCGGCAGGGGCCCAGGATAAGGACAGAGCCAGTTCCAGGCAAAACACCACTCCGACCACAAACGCCACTCCCGGTAACAACCCGATCAGCCCCGTACCCGTGCTGCGAATGGCGACCATCTCATTGGAACGATAAAGATTATTGAAAACCAGATAAACCGCAAAAAAGAAGGCGAGGGGCAACACTGTCACCAGCAAGGTAGGTACAGCCAGCCCCAGAAGTTGCAGAACAATGGGCAGAGGCAATTGCCCTGAAGCCACCTGCTTCAAGAGCTGGGTCAACTGACCGATGGCCAGAATGGCGAGAATGACCAGACAGGTCAGCAGAAAAGTGACCGTCACATTGCGGATGATTTGCCAGCGAATGCGGGTCATGAGAGCTTTTTTTGCCAGGCAAGTCTTGATTCGCGACCGCTTTGGGGCTTACTTTGTATACTTTGGTTCATATTAAATTCCTCACCTAGAGATTATCAGGAGATTTGCCGTGGAGATAGCCATTCATAGCCTCAAACCAAGTGCTGACAATAACGATTGCATAGTCATCGGTGTTTATGAACAGGGCATTCTCAGTCCGGGGGCCACCCTGGTGGATGTAGCCAGTGCAGGAGCCATACAGTCTTTTCTGGCCACCGGCGACTTCACCGGCCAATGTGGCGAAACCCAAATATTGTATAAGCTCTCTGGTCTGGCCACCCCAAGGGTGATGGTCCTCGGCCTGGGCACACACGGCAAACTCAGCGACAGCAAATTCCGCAAGGCTATTCAGGGCGCCAGCAAAGCCCTGCGGCAGGCACAAATAGTACAAGCCAGTTTTTATCTGCTGGACACCCCGGTAGCCCGCCGCTCTCCGGCCGCCCTCAGTAAAATCCTGGTACAAACGGTAATGGATAGTGATTACCAGTTTGATCATCACAAGGAACCTTCAGAAAAGCCCCGGCGCAGCCTGACTCAGCTGCATATCCACGTATCCGGGGGAGACGAGGAAGAAGCGGCAGTCAAGCGTGCCTGCACCGAAGCTCTGGCTACTGCCCGGGCTGTCGCCTGGGCCAAAGATCTGGCCAATGAACCGGGTAATATCTGTACTCCCATCTGGCTTGCTGAGCAAGCCGAAGCCATGGCACAACGCACCGGCATCAAAAGCACGATTTTAGGCCCTGACGCTATGGAGGCCTTGGGTATGCGGCTGCTACTTGGGGTCGCTCAGGGCTCCCGACAGGAGCCCCGCCTGATCATTCTGGAATACTGGGGTGGCTCGGATGAACAGGCTCCCATTGTTTTTGTGGGTAAGGGGCTGACTTTTGATGCCGGCGGTATCTCCCTCAAACCGGCCGACAAAATGGACGAGATGAAGTACGACATGTGCGGCGGCGCCTCCGCCCTTGCTGCCATTCAGGCCGCTGCCGAACTGAAATTGCCCTTGAACATCATTACGGTGGTTCCGGCTTCGGAAAACCTGCCCGACGGCCAGGCCACCAAACCCGGCGACATCCACAAGAGTATGAAGGGTCTGACGGTGGAAATCATCAATACCGATGCCGAAGGCCGCCTGATTCTCGCCGATGCCCTCACCTATGTAGAACGCTTTGAACCCGATGTAGTGATTGACATGGCTACCCTGACCGGCGCCTGCATCATTGCTTTGGGTCATCAGACTGCGGCGGTTCTCGGCAATAACGAAGACCTGGTGCATGACCTGATCCGTGCTGGCAAAGAAAGCATGGATCGGGCCTGGGAATTGCCGCTGTACGAGGAATATCAGGAACAGTTGAAGAGTCCTTTTGCCGATCTTTCCAATGTCGGTGGCCGGCCTGCGGGTACCATTACGGCCGCCTCTTTCCTATCGCGCTTCACCGAAAACTACCATTGGGCGCACCTGGATATTGCCGGAGTCGCCTGGAAAAGCGGCGAAAACAAGGGAGCTACCGGTCGTCCAGTCTCCTTGCTGGTAGAGTATCTGCTTCACCGGGCGCATCACGCTGCCTGAAACCGGGTGTAGATTGCCTACTGCTTCCTTTTACGATTTGCCCGCAACCCTGTTGACCCCGCAAGAGCAGCTGCGGGGCATCTGTCGTGTTATCCACAAGGTCTGGCAAGTTGCCGGGGAAGCAGATATTCTTTGTGACAATTTGGAAACTGCCCATAGCCTGGATAATACACTCTGGGTTTTTCAAGCCGATGCTTTTATTCCTCATGGATTAGGGGTCGGTAATCCTGTGCGAATATTCCACCAAGATCCTTGGCCGGAGTGTTGTAAAGTGACAGTGTTATGCAACATATCCGAGTTGCCTACAGCGTTACCCAGATCTGACCGGCTGGTGGATTTTATTCCGGTCGCGTCCGAGGCCAGGAATCAAGCCAGAGAACGATATAAGCAGTTAAAAAGCCTTGGATACACTTTGCAAGTACACGCCCTGGAAGCCTGAGCGGAGAAAAATCGCCATGAACCACAACCGTAAGGAACCCGTGCTCGAAGGAGCTCTGGAAGAAAACGAAGACGCTCCCCTGCTGCTCACCAATATAGTGAGGGAAGGATTGCCCCCTCCTCTTTGGCGGCATGAAGAATCCATAGAATCTACAAAAGAATCTAAAAAGCTCCAAAGTCAGCAACCCGCAGAGACTCTGGACAATAAACCAGCCTCCACCGAAAAAACTTTTTCAATGCAATGGGAAGAGGCAAGGTCCTCGGCTGCTGCAACTGCCACAGACCCTGCAAGTACCCCTCGTTATACCCAAAGCAGTGCATACCTGAAGGATCCAGAAATCAGCAAAGCACCAAAGGATTTCGAAGACAATGATCTTGAAGCAGCATTGGCGCGGATGCGTGAAGGACTTAGTCAATATACAGCTTCCAGACACGAAACGACCGCAGATGAAAAATTGAATGCTGATATTGAGCCTCATGTTCCCGGCATTGTTAGCGATAAGCTAAAGCCAGCTCCGGACAACCATGAATCAAGCTCACTGAGCTCGCCTGTTGATAGGGATATGGAGCCCATATTTACTGATACGGCTGATACGGCTGATACGGCTGATACGGCTGATACGGCTGATACGGCTGCCATGCCAGCTTTCACCCGAAACGATCCTGAATCAACCCCTATTACTCACGAGTCAGAAAATATACCTTCTGCAGAATCTGTTCGTTCACAACACGATGAACCTATCCACGAAGAACCCATTCAAGAGCCTGCAGAAATCCCTCACAGCACTGGGCACTTCACCCAGGAACCCGCTCTCGAAAAAACCCCCTTTGATCTTGATTTTCTCAAGGATTTTGAGCAACTATTATTTCAGGAAATAGAAAGACGGGTCATGAACGAAATGGAAGAGCAGATGATCGAACATCTGCAGAAGATCTGGAAAGAACAGTTAAGTCTGACCATGATGCGGACCCTGGCCCTGGAAGGGATAAAACTGCGTGAAAGCCTTGCCCAGGAGATGCGCAAATCGCTCCCGGAAATCCTCCAGCGCGTTCTGCATAATGGCCTGGAACAAATCATTCCCACCGAAGCTGACTGATGAAGGCTCATGACTGACCATTTAGATCGCCCCTTTGCTCCCGCCGAGATTGAAGCCACCTGTTACCAACACTGGGAGGAGGAAGGCGTATTTCAGCCCCGCGCTGGCGCGCAGCCTTATTGCATCATGTTGCCGCCGCCCAACGTCACCGGCAACCTGCACATGGGCCATGCGTTTCAGGATACCCTCATGGATATTCTGGTCCGGGTTCACCGGATGCGTGGCGAAGAAACCCTCTGGCAGCCCGGCACCGACCACGCCGGCATTGCCACGCAAATGCTGGTGGAACGCCAGATTATCCAGGCTGGTGGCGATCGTCATCAAATGGGCCGCAGCGCTTTTCTGGAAAAAGTCTGGGAGTGGCGGCATAGCTCCGGGGGGCATATTACCCGGCAGATGCGGCGTTTGGGTGCTTCCTGTGACTGGACCCGGGAACGCTTCACCCTCGACAGCGGTCTGTCCCGGGCGGTCACCGAAGTGTTTGTGCAACTGCATGATGAGGGCCTGATCTATCGCGGTAAACGCCTGGTCAACTGGGACCCGGTCCTGCGCACAGCGGTTTCCGACCTGGAAGTGCTCAGCGAGGAAGAAGACGGATACCTCTGGCATATCCGCTATCCCCTCAGTGATGGCAGTGGTTCTCTGGTGGTCGCCACCACCCGTCCGGAAACCCTGCTGGGTGATGCCGCCGTGGCTGTCCATCCCGAGGATCCACGTTACGCAAGCCTGATCGGCAAAACCCTGCGCCTGCCCATCATGGGCCGCGAGATTCCCATTATTGCCGATGAGTATGTGGACCCGGAATTTGGCTCGGGCTGCGTCAAAATCACCCCGGCTCATGATTTCAATGACTATCAGGTGGGTCAGCGCCATCATCTGCCGCTCATGAATGTATTCACCCCGGACGCCCGCATCCGCGAGCAGCTGGAAGTGTTTGCCGGCCCCGATATACGCGAAACCACAGCCGAAGCCATTCCTGAATCATTGCAGGGTCTGGACCGCTATGCCGCCCGTAAACAGATCATTGCCCTATTGGAAGCCGAAGGTCTGCTGGTTAAAACCGACCCCCATAAACTGATGGTGCCCCGTGGTGATCGTTCCCAGGCGGTCATCGAGCCTTACCTGACCGATCAGTGGTACGTGCGGGTTGCGCCGCTGGCTGAGCCTGCCATCAAGGCCGTGGAAGAAGGCCGGATTCGTTTTGTCCCCGAAAACTGGAACAAAACCTACTTTGACTGGATGCATCGCATTGAAGACTGGTGTATTTCCCGACAGCTCTGGTGGGGTCATCAGATCCCGGCCTGGTATGGTCCAGACGGGAAAATTTTTGTGGCCCGTCATGAAGAAGAAGCCCAAAGCCAGGCCAGCCGCCATTACGGCATGCCGGTGGTGCTGGAACGCGATCCGGATGTGCTGGATACTTGGTTCAGCTCGGCCTTGTGGCCATTCACCACGTTGGGATGGCCGGAAAAAACCCCGGATCTGACGCGTTTTTACCCGGGCAGTGTGCTGGTCACCGGTTTCGACATCATTTTTTTCTGGGTAGCGCGCATGATCATGATGGGTCTGCGCTTCATGGATGAAGTACCCTTCCAGGAAGTCTATATTCATGGCCTGGTGCGCGATGCCGAAGGCCAGAAAATGAGCAAGTCCAAGGGCAATGTGTTGGACCCCATAGACCTGATCGACGGCATCAGCCTGGAGGATCTAGTCAGCAAGCGCACCCGGGGGCTGATGCAGCCGCAAATGGCCGCTAAAATCGAAAAATCCACCCGCAAGGAGTTCGCCGAGGGCATTCCCGCCTTTGGTACCGATGCCCTGCGTTTTACCTTTACTGCGTTGGCCACCCAGGGCCGGGACATCAAATTTGACCTGAAGCGCGTCGAAGGCAACCGTAATTTCTGTAACAAGCTCTGGAACGCCTCCCGTTTTGCCATGATGCAGGTACCAGAAACAGGATTGTTACAGGGCGATCAGACCCTGATGGCCCCGGAACGCTGGATCATCGGCCGCCTGCAGCACTGCGAGGCCGCTGTAAACCATGCCATTGATCAGTACCGTTTTGCCGATGCGGCCCATGCGCTCTATCAGTTTTTCTGGAACGACTACTGCGACTGGTACATCGAACTGTGCAAGCCGGTGTTGCGAGCGGATAGCGCTTTCACCGCCGCCCAGCAATGCGGCACCCGCAACACCCTATTGCAGGTGCTTGAAGCCGGATTGCGTCTGCTGCATCCGGTGATGCCTTTCATTACGGAAACGCTCTGGCAACGTATTGCCCCCATGCTCGACAAAAGCGGGAGCAGCATTGCCCTGGCACCCTACCCGGTAGCCGACCTGCAGCGCGTGGATCCCGAGGCGGATGCAGACACGGAATGGCTGATCCAGTTCATCCGTGCCGTGCGCTCGGTGCGTGGCGAAATGGACATTCCTCCCGGAAAATTGTTGCCGGTTCTCCTGCAGGGCGGAGATGCCGAGGATCGTCGCCGTGCCGAACATTACCAACCCTGGCTTTTTGCCCTGGCCCGTTTGAGCAGCCTGGACTGGCTGCCGGACAGTACCGAAGTGCCACCAGCCGCTCTGCAGTTATTGGCTGAGCTCAAAATTCTCGTGCCCCTGGCAGGGGTCATTGACGTGGGCGCAGAGCAGGCTCGCCTGGGTAAGGAACAGCAACGTCTGGAGGCTGATCGCAGCAAAACCCTGGCCAAGTTAGGGCAGGAAAGTTTCCGCAGTCGCGCTCCGGCGGAGGTCGTCGCCAAGGAGGAAGAGCGCCTGCGGGAAATCGAAGCCGCCCTGGAGCAACTGGCCGAACAGGCTGCCCGCCTGCAACAACTGTGAAAATGCCGGATACGCCATCCCTCCAGAATCACTACTACCCGCTGGAGCTCCTTTTCGGCAAGGTCTTTTCGCCTTTCGAACAGTTTCTACGGCGGGCAACGGCAGGCGGAATCATCCTGATTCTGGCAACCGTCCTCACCCTCTTCCTCAGCAATTCACCCTGGCATACCCAATATCACCTCTTCTGGGAAAAGCATTTCGGCATCCACTGGGGCCATTGGGTGCTGGACCAGAGCCTGCACCACTGGATCAATGACGGGCTGATGGTGGTCTTCTTTTTTGTGGTGGGCTTAGAGCTGAAGCGGGAATTTCTGGTCGGAGAATTATCCTCGCTGCGGGATGCCGCCCTGCCCATTATTGCCGCCGGGGGCGGTATGCTGGCACCGGCCCTGATATATCATCAGATCAATCCCAGTGGGCTGGCAGCCGGGGGCTGGGGCATTCCCATGGCGACAGATATCGCTTTCGCCATCGGCATTCTGGTGTTGTTGGCCTGGCGCATTCCCCGTAATCTGATTGTTTTCCTGACCGCTCTGGCTATTGCCGACGATCTGGGCGCGGTGTTGGTCATTGCTATTTTTTATACGCCTTCCTTAAGCCTGACGGCCTTATTCATTGCCGGCCTTTTGCTCCTGGGCCTGGTGCTGCTCAATCAAAGCGGGGTACGCAAGGTACTACCCTACCTGATTCTGGGTCTGCCCTTCTGGTACTTTGTGATGCTGTCGGGCATCCATGCCACCGTCGCCGGGATTCTGCTGGCTTTTACCATTCCCGCAAGAGGACGGATTCGTCCCGATCAACTGGCCGATACCCTCAGTGCGCGTAGCGAAAACCTGCGTGACACCATCATTCACAGCAAGCGCCTGGATCCCCTGGTCAATGGCAAACTGGCGGGCATCATTCAGAGTATTGAACACAGCAGCGCCGAGGCCATTGCGCCCCAGCAGCATCTGGAACATCGCATCCAGCCCTGGGTGACTTTTCTGGTGATTCCCGTTTTTGCTCTGGCCAATGCCGGCATCAACTTTGCGCACGTCAACAGCGGCATGTTACTCAGTCGCGTCACTCTGGGAATTTTTCTGGGGCTGGTTTTCGGAAAATTTGCGGGAATATCCCTGACGAGTTGGTTAGCTATTAAAATCAAGCTCGCCCGCCTGCCCGGTGGAGTGCGCTGGCCCCATCTGCTGGGTGCTGCCTGGCTGGCGGGAATAGGGTTTACCATGTCTCTGTTTATCAGTGATCTTGCCTTCAAGGATGCGCACATGGTGGAAGAAGCCAAGCTGGGAATTTTGCTGGCCTCCCTGACGGCTGCCTGTATAGGGCTACTCTGGCTTTTTTGGGTCGGCAACAAAATCAAGGAGCTGGAATGATTCCTGAAGATCTCCCGGACGTTGTCCGCCAGGCATTGCGCGAAGATCTGGGCAGTGGTGACCTGACCGCCGCCCTGATTCCTGAAGGGCAAATGCTCAAAGCGCGGATTATCAGCCGGGAGCCCGGTATTGTCTGCGGACAACCTTATGCGACCGCAACTTTTGCCGCCCTGTCTGCACAATTGCATGTGCAGTGGCAGGTTGCCGAAGGGTCCGCCGTTATAGCCGACCAGGAGCTCTGCATCATTGCAGGTCCGGCTCGGGCGCTACTCAGCGGCGAACGCTGTGCCCTGAATTTTCTGCAGACCTTATCAGGTACGGCTACAGCAGTGCAGGATTATGTGGCATTACTGCAAGGCACCCGCACCCACCTGCTGGACACCCGTAAAACCATTCCCGGCTTACGTCAGGCACAAAAATATGCAGTGCGGATAGGGGGCGGTCATAATCACCGACTCGGGCTCTTTGATGGCATCCTCATCAAGGAAAATCATATCGCCGCCTGTGGCAGCATTACGGCCGCACTCCATGCCGCTCAGGCCCTTGCTCCGGCCCTGACCCGCATCGAAATTGAGGTGGAAAATCTGGAGCAACTGGAAGAGGCCCTGGCCGCCGGTGCCGACATGATCCTCCTCGACAACTTCACGTTGGAAAACCTGCGCAGTGCCGTCCAGCGGGTGAATGGCAAAATTCCGCTGGAGGCATCCGGTAACATGGGCTTGCACAATATTGCTGCGGTGGCCGCAACAGGCGTCGATTTCATCTCCGTTGGCAGCCTGACCCGCAATCTGCAGAGCCTGGATTTGTCCCTGCGCTATTTTTGACAGGCCCGGAGGCTTTCAGGCCCGGGCTTCAGCATCCAGACTGCGCAGAGTTTCGTCCGCTCCGGCTGCGGCGGTCAGGTCTGCCACATTTTCCTTGGTAAAAAAGCCCTGAAAACCGCCAAAACGCTGCACATATTCAACAATCAGGGAGGAGTGTTCCGAAGCGCTGGAAAAAATCTGCTTCAAGCCTTCCTGCTCCGACCCAATCACCTGCAGGAGAAATTTCTGTCCGCAGTTTTGCAGGGCATCCACCACATAATCAATGTTGATCTGATTATTGGTATGACCATCCTGGACGCCTACCGCCAGATGATGCAGACGTGGTCCAAAATTCCGCACAAAGGCTTCGGTCGGTGAAGGTTGACCGATCAGATGATTGCAAAAGTAGGGATGGTTGGCCGCCGTAAATACCTTGGCAGGACTGTTCAACACATTGTCGTAATGAACGCTCTTGGTGACATTGGTGGAAGAGTTCTGATCGGGAATATCGTAAGAACCCCAATAATAATAACTGGATAAGGTCAGATATTCGAGAATGGCCACTTCCCGGTTCTGGCTGTACACCCGGGTGGCCAGATGATCAATGGGCAGCAGCAACTGATCCAGACCGAGTTTTTCCCGCAGCAGCTTGGCCTGTTCAAAGGCCACCTGCATATCATCGCGAATGGAAGACAGGCCCAGGGAATACACCCGGATGTCATTATCAGGGCGTTCCCAGTAAGCGACAATATTGTGGGTATAGGGAGAGGGCTTGACGATGGCCATGTTGCCCGGCAACTCGAGATGCCGCACCTGCTCCTGGTTGAAAAAGCGGATTTCCCGGCTTTTTTGGACTTCCAGTACCTCATGGAGATTTTTGACCTGAAAGACTTCGCCCATATAGCGGGAATTGGGGCGTTTGGCACCCACCGGATACACTTCATTCAAGCTGCGGAAGATGCCGTGCAAACCGGGGTCCTTGACTTCACGCACCAGTACATCGGGCGCATTCATATCAATGCGGAGAATATGGGTGGAATGCTGGTCGGTTTCGAGAGTTACCAGATAATTATACGGGGTCATCAAGCAAAGTTCATGGACATAGGCGGCAGAATGGCCCGGCTCCACGGTAATCATCAGGGCATCAATCCGGCCGATATTCTCCGTGAGTCCCTGCCGATCCCGATCCTCCAGCAAACGTCCCAACCATTCCTCAAAAAAAGCCGAATTCTGCTTGTCACCCTGCCGCTTGAAATCCATTGATGCTTTCATTCATTCACCATCCTCTCCACCAGACAGCTTTAGTGTAACGCGGCACAGATTTCTGCCCAAGTGCCGCAGGAGTTTTTCCCTATGAAGGATAAGGCCATAATTGACAATATACCGCTTAGTCGGTATCTTCATCACCCATGATGACTATGGTTCAACGTAAAACCCGCAATCCGGAGCAAACCCGCAATGATTTGCTCGATGCTGCTTACACCGAAATTCTAGAATCGGGCTTTCAGGCGGCCAGTCTGGAGCGCATTCTTGCCAACACCTCGGTGAGTAAAGGCGCCCTTTATCACCACTTCGGCACCAAGCGGGATCTCGGTCTTGCGGTGATTGAAGAAGTGATTGGCCCCCAACTCGAAGGTCGCTGGTTCAACATGCTCGCCCAGCATAGTGATCCCATCCGTGGTCTGCTCAAACTCATCGAAGAAAAAATTGCCTCCGCCGATGAATCCGTCATTCGCTACGGCTGCCCCCTCAATAATCTGATTCAGGAAATGAGCCCTCTGGATGAATCCTTTCGCCAGGGTCTGCAAAAAATTATCGAACGCTGGGTGGAAGTGGTTACCGAGGCGCTCAAGGAAGGTCAGGCCTCAGGAAAAGTTCGCGCAGATACCGCCCCCCAGGATATCGCTCTTTTCATTGTCGCCTCTATTGAGGGCTGTGTCGGCCTCGGGAAAAATGCCCAGTCTGTAGCGGCCTATCAGCGCTGCCTCAAACAGCTGCAAGTCTATATTCAATCTCTCGCTGTCTGAACACATAGTATTACCATCACCCTTTTCACGTCCGAATAAGGAGTTAAAGTCATGTCTGAAATACATTCCGAATGGCTACAACTGGATCAGGACTTGCGTGCCTGGTACGCCCGTCCCGGCGGCCCCGGTCCCCATCCCGGTGTCGTCATTTTTATCGAAGCTTTTGGGGTGAACAGTCATTTTCAAGATGTCGCCGAAAGATTTGCCCGCGCCGGATACTGTGCCATCGTTCCTGATCTCTATCATGGCAAAGTTTATGAATACAGCGATTTCGAGAATGCCATCGGGCATCTCAAAACCCTGAAAGATGATCTCGCCATGCAGGAAGCCGGACTGGCCATTGCCGAACTGCACAAACGTCCAGAAGTCCGCAGCGATGCCATCGGTGCCGTGGGTTTTTGTATGGGAGGGCGTTTTGCCTTTATGGCGAATGCGGTGCATGCCGACAAGCTCGGTGCATCCGTGGCTTTTTACGGTGGTGGTATCGCCCCCGACCAGGATCCGGCCGGTCGCCAACCGTTACTCCACTTGGTCGACCAGATGCGGGCACCCCTCCTGCTGCTCTATGGGGCTGATGATAACTCCATCACTCCGGAAGAACATGGACGTATTGCCACTGCCCTGAGTGCGGCCAAAAAGCGCTACACCCTGACCCTGTTCCCCGGTGCTCCCCACGGCTTTTTTGCTGATCCGCGCGATAGTTACCGCGCGGAAGCGGCCGCAGAGGGCTGGCGCCTGACCCTGGATCATTTTCACCAATATCTCGGGAGATCTGCATGACGCACAAGCTATTCACACCCTGGGACCAGCGCAGCGTCACCCTGCGTAACCGGATCATCGTTGCCCCCATGTGTCAGTACTCCACACCCGATGGCGTGGCCAGTGACTGGCATATGGTCCATCTGGGCAGCCGGGCAGTAGGTGGCGCTGGACTGGTCATGGCCGAAGCCAGCGCAGTCAGCCCCGAAGGTCGCATTTCGCCCCGGGATTTGGGTATCTGGAATGATCAGCAGGCTGCAGCGCTAGCACCTATCACCCAATTCATGAAAAAGCAGGGCGCGGTGCCAGCCATACAAATTGCCCACGCCGGACGCAAAGCCTCCACCCAGGCACCTTTCGATGGTGGCGCTCCCATTGCCGCGAACCTAGAACAGGGATGGCTACCGCTAGGTCCCAGCCCCCTCCCTTTCAGTTCCAGTCACAGCGTCCCGAAAGCCATGGATACCCAGGATCTGGAAAAAGTCCGCAAGGACTTTGTGGCCGCTGCACAGCGCGCTCTGCAAGCCGGATTTGAGGTGCTGGAATTGCACATGGCCCACGGCTATCTCCTGCACAGTTTTCTGTCACCAGTCAGTAATCAACGGGAAGATGCCTATGGCGGCAGCCTCGAAAACCGGATGCGCCTGCCTCTGGAAATTACCGATGCCGTGCGCGCCGTCTGGCCTGAGCATCTGCCGCTGTGGGTACGCATCTCCGCCACCGACTGGGTACCCGGCGGCTGGGATCTGGAACAGTCCACGGTTCTTGCCGGACACCTCAAGGATAAAGGCGTAGACGTCATCGATTGCAGCAGCGGCGGAATGACCCCCGATGCCGTCATCCCTGCCGGACCCGGCTTTCAAACACCTTTTGCCCAACATATTCGCGAAAAAGTCGGCATCCCTACGGTAGCCGTCGGGCTGATTACCCAAGCCATGCAAGCTGAGCATATTCTGGTCAACGAACAGGCAGATGGCATTGCCCTTGCCCGGGAATTACTGCGCAATCCCTACTGGCCCCTGCATGCCGCCCGGGAACTGGGAGTAGACTTGCAGTGGCCTGAGCAATATGATCGGGCGAAATTGCGCTGACGCCTTTTCTAACCCCATTGCCGTAGTGAACATTGCAGTTGCCGGGACGGATTTCTGTCCCGGCTTTCTCTATATTCGGAGTCATTGACTGATGTCCTCTGATCAAAAATCGCCAGCCGCCCTGATGCCTTTAGCCGCGCTGGCCCTGCTCTCCATGATCTGGGGATATAACTGGGTGGTCATGAAAGTCGCCATTACTGACTGCCCGCCCCTGCTTTTTGCCACCCTGCGCGTCTGGCTGAGTGTGCTTGTTCTCATTCCCCTGATGCTCTGGATGAAACGACCATTATCCATGCCCTCTGCCCGCTACATCATTCCCTTCGGCCTGCTCCAGACCACCGGATTTATCGGTCTGGCCCTGTGGGCACTGGAATATGGCGGGGCTGGGAAAACCGCCATTCTCGTCTACATGATGCCGCTCTGGCTGATCGTGTTCGCCTGGCCCTTGCTAAGCGAAAAACTCCACGGCTGGCAATGGCCGGCGGTGGTACTGGCGCTCTTGGGTCTGATCGCCATTCTCAAGCCCTGGAGTTTCAGCGGCGAATGGGCAGGGAGTGTGATCGCCCTGATTTCTGGCATTTTATGGGCGGCCTCGGCCCTCTGGCAAAAGCGTTATGCCCCTCCTGGTATGGATTTATTTAACAGCACCCTTTGGCAAACGATTTTTGGCGGACTGGGGCTGATTGTCATGACGCTCTGCATAGATCCGCTCACCGTCCACTGGACCCCGGTTTTTGTCGGTGCCCTGATCTATAACGCCATTCCTGGAACTGCTCTGGCTTATTTTCTCTGGGCCTACGCCCTGCAAAAACTGCCTTCCGGGATTGCCGGAATGGGCACCCTGGCCGCCCCTCTCATTGGCGTGATCGCCGCCTGGCTGCAATTGGGAGAAACGCCCGGGGGCTGGGAGGCTGTGGGTATGGTCTGCATTTTCATCGCTCTGGCCCTGGTTAGTTGGCAGCATTTGCGTCCCCAGGAACAAAAATCCGCCATTCTGCCCACAGGCCAGGAATAAACTGGCAAACAATAAACTGGTATCAGGAAAAAAGCGGTCCAGACACCCTTAGACCGCAGTGTATTGCGTTTCTTCCAGCAGCTTGCGTAATGGCGCCACCCCGATCCGTTTAAGGGGCTTGCCGTCCACCGGTGAAGCCGGACTACGGCGATCTTCGTCCAGACCAAAAATGACCAGCCGGATTTCCGCTCCACCATATTCTATTTTCAGACAGGGATAATCTTCCGCCGGAGCATCACCGAAATGCAGGCGCTGCCAGCTTTCTTCGTAGGGCGTTTTCTGGTCCATCAAAAAGAAAATCACGCTTTCCGGCGTATCCACAAACAGGTGCAAGGTGATAACCCCATGTCGGGTCGCGGTGCCACTCAGCACCGGCCCTGTCAGGCGCGGCTGAAAGTCCTCCAGCCACAACATGGCTTGCAGTGCCTGTTCGCGTAGTTGGCGCAGATCTGCGGCATGATCCGGGCCATGAAAAAGATTCAGTCGGGCCTGCAGCTCCACTTCCACTTCACTGTTATTCGGCCAGTGGTGTCGGGCATCGCCCCCCGTCCCCAAGCGGCGCGCCGCTTTTTCCTTGGCCACTCGAAAATCGACGACCCCCTCCTCTGCCATGATCCGCGCCGATTCCACCGCCAGCAAACGGCGTAAGCGCTGGGATTGCTGGGTCTTGCTCATGGGCGGCACTCCGATGATTGTCGTCAGGGTCTATAACGCATAAGATAGCGCGTAAGCGAGAGTGGCGGAATTGGTAGACGCACTGGATTTAGGTTCCAGCGCCGCACGGCGTGGGAGTTCGAGTCTCCCCTTT
>NZ_JBYCKQ010000021.1:0-55808 GCF_057473465.1 Acidithiobacillus sp. TH-A117 | reverse complement strand
AAACCAAGTACTGTCTGGGGGTGCACGGGAGCTACTTCTTAACCTTTTTAACTTTGGTAAGGGGGGCACCTATGCGCTCGTTAGGACATCAAATCGTTGCAGATTTCTATCACTGTGACGGCAGTACCTTGTCTGATGTAGATTTTGTCACCGATGCCATGCTGGAGGCCGCCCGGCGAGCCAACTGCACCATTGTGACGCAAACCTTTCACCACTTTTCTCCTTACGGGGTCAGTGGTGCCGTTATCGTTGCGGAATCCCACCTGGCCATTCATACCTGGCCTGAGTACGGTTACGCAGCGGTGGATGTATTTACCTGTGGCGACATCATTCAGCCCGAAGATGCCTTGAACTATCTCAAGGAAGCTTTTGGCGCCGGCCAGGTCTCCACCATGGAGATGAAGCGTGGTCAGGTGGACATGATGGGCATTCCGGCCCACGAACTGCGCGTCAAGCCGGTTCTCTGCGCCTGATAGCCAGTGTTGCTTCAGCGGGCGGATCCTGAGTTCGGGGTCCGCCTTTTCTTTTGTCTCATTCTTCCGCAAAATCCCTGCGGGCACCTACCATTCCGGCCACAATGAGAGGCAATCATGAGCACAGAACTATGGTATACCGAACGTTATGAAGAACATGGCGCAAGCCTGAGTCTGAAAGTCCGCGAAGTGCTGCACCGCGAACAAAGCCCTTACCAGACCATCGAAATTTTTGAAACCGAACATTTCGGCACACTCATGACCCTGGACGGCCTAGTCATGGTCACTGACCGGGACAACTATCTGTATCATGAAATGATGAGTCATCCCGCCCTGTTTATTCACCCGGCTCCCAAACGAGTGCTGATCATCGGTGGCGGCGATTGCGGTACCCTCCGGGAAGTGTTGCGCCACCCGGAGGTGGAAGAAGCCACCCAGGTCGAGCTGGATGAAAGAGTAACCCGGGTTGCCGAGCGCTTTTTTCCGGAACTCTGTGAGAAAAATCATGACCCCCGCGCGCATTTTCACTTTACGGACGGCATTGCCTGGATCCAGGAGGCCGACGCCGGCCGTTATGATGTCATCATTGTCGATTCTACTGATCCGGTAGGACCTGCTGCCGGTTTATTCGCCACGGAATTTTATGCGGCCTGTCATCACGCCCTGGCGGAAAAAGGTGTACTGGTCGCCCAGTCCGAATCTCCTTTACTCCACGCCGAGCTGATCCGTCAATGCCAGAGCCGCATGAGCGAGGCCGGCTTTGATGCGGTGAACAGCGTGTATTTTCCCCAGTTTTGTTACCCCTCAGGGTGGTGGAGCGGAACGCTGGGACGCAAAGGCCTCAGCATGGAATCTTTCCGCGCCGATGATGCCAAGGCATTTACTGGTACGCACTACTATCACGCCGCCATGCAGCAGGCGGCACAAGTAGCCCCGGCTTTTCTTCTCGGCTAAACCTGCTCAGCTTTACACCGACTTATCTGGAAGACTGCCCCGGCCCAATGCGGGTAAAACGCGGGCAGTAATTCCAGAGGTGCAAGGCGGGCGTATCATGCTCCCAACCCAGACGGGAAATGCTCCCGGGGTCCAGGTGCAGGTGATCACCGAATTTCAGATCCAAACCCAGCCAGCGCGCTGCCAGAGCACGCAGGATGTGGCCGTGGGCAAAGCACAGCACATGCTTGTGCCCTTTCTCACCCCACTCCCGGAGCAGCCGATCACAGCGCTGCGCCACTTCGTCAGGACTTTCTCCTTCCGGTCCCCCACAGCGAAAAATACTCCACTCCGGATTTTCCTGATGTATTTCCGGGGTTGTCTTGCCTTCATAGCGGCCATAACGCCATTCCATAAGATCATGATGCAGTTCGGGATGGGCAAAACCGGCAAGAATGGCGGTATGCTGGGCGCGAATCAGGGGACTGGAGTAGATGCCATCAAAATGTCCCTGATTCACAAATAATGACCACAGCGCTTCAGCATCCGCACGCCCTTCGGAAGTCAGTCCCACATCAGTGACTGAGGTATGCTTTCCCTTATCAGCCCACTCGGTCATACCATGACGAACCAGGGTAATGGATTCAATGTGCATGATGCTTCTCCTGTTTTAACCAGACACTCCTCAAACTATAGCTACTCCCGCGCAACAACGGGGCTTGCGTGAACGGTTCCAGGTCGTTATGGTTCAATCAGTTTATCTAATTTATCTGATCAAGGAGCGCATGATGAACAAGACAGCAATGGATCTCGTCAAGGAAGCCAAAGCGGAAATACGTGAAATGGACTTGCGGCAGGCACATGACAAACACCAGACCGAAGCCGTGGTGATCATAGATGTGCGTGAAGCCCACGAGTTTTCTGCTGGCCACATTCCCGGAGCGCATCACATATCCCGGGGCATGCTTGAATTCAAGGCAGACTCCCATCCGGCTCTCAAAGACAAAGATCGGGAGATTCTGGTTTACTGTAAGACCGGAGGACGCGCCGCACTGGCTGCGCATCAGTTGAAAAAAATGGGCTATACCAACGTGCATTCCATCTCAGGGGGTATGGATGCCTGGAGCGAGGCCGATCATCCCGTACACAAACCCTGATATTGTGCCCCTGCCGTCGTGACAGCCACTTATTTCAGGACCCGGCTTTGATACGCGAGCATTCACTTCGCCCACTTGTTGTGGGTATTGCTGTCAGCGGTCTCGCCCTGCTGCTCACTGGTTGCCTGCCATTAATGGCTGCCAGCGCAGCGGGGACGGTGGTCTATTACAACATGCCTCATCATCAGGATCGCTGAACAACAGCGAATCCCTCAATGCATTCAGACCACATGCTTATTCTTCGCCTTCATCCTCATCGGCCGTGCCATTTTCCTTGAAGGCGGAAGGATCCAGATGATAACGCCGGAGCAGGCGGTAGAATTCCGTGCGATTGCGTTGGGCCAGTTGTGCTGCCTGACTCACATTTCCCCGGGTCATGCGCATGATCTGGATCAGATAATTCATTTCAAAACGGCCCTTGGCATCAGCCAGGGGCATCACCTCGCCTTCCTTGTCGCGCAAGGCGTGGCGGATGAGCGGGGCGCCGATACGCGGCGTGGTAGACAAAACCACTGCCTGCTCGATCACATTGGCCAACTGCCGGACGTTGCCCGGCCAGGGCGCAGCCACCAGTAACTCCATAGCCTCCGGGGCAATCCCGCGCACATCCTTGCGGTTTTTGGCAGCCGTGTCCCGCAGAAAAAACTCAGCCAGCAGAGGAATATCTTCGGGACGTTCAGCCAGCGCGGGCAACTCCAGGGTCACCACACAGAGACGATAGTATAAGTCGTCGCGGAAACGCCGTTCGGCCATTTCCTTTTCCAGGTCGCGATGGCTGGCTGAGATGATGCGGACATCCACGGCGATGCTTTCCGTCGAGCCCACCGGGCGGATAACGCGCTCCTGCAAGGCCCGTAACAACTTGACCTGAAGAGAAAGGGGCATATCGCCAATTTCGTCCAGAAACAGGGTGCCTTTTTCAGCAGCCTGAAATAAACCTTGATGATTGTTGGCCGCCCCGGTAAAGGCGCCTTTTTTATGGCCAAACAGTTCGGATTCCAGCAACTGCTCGGGAAAAGCCGCACAGTTCAGGGCGATAAAGGAATGCGCACGGCGCGGGCTGGCCTGATGAATGGCCTGGGCCAACAACTCCTTGCCGGTACCACTGGCCCCATGGACAAAAACGCTGGCATCAGAGGCTGCCACCAATCGCGCCTGATCGAGAACCGCCTGCATTTTCGGGCTGCGGGTAAGAATTCTGTCCCAACTGGAATCCTTGCCTTTTTTTCCCGTAGCAGGGGCAACCGCCGCCGTGAGACTGAAAGCCCGCTCCACCTGAGCCATCAGGTCTTTTCCATCAAAAGGCTTGGTCAAAAAGGCAAAAACCCCCTGATCTGCGGCCAGCAGAGCATCGGGAATAGAACCGTGAGCAGTCAGAATGATGACTGGCAGGGTAGGATAGTCCCGGCGGATGGCATCCAGCAAAGCCATGCCGTCCATCTGATCCATTTTCAAATCGGTAATCACCAGCCCCGGATGTTCCATGGCCAGCACGGACAGGGCCTCATTGCCATTGGCGGCAGTACTGATGCTGTAGCCTGCAGATTTCATCCGCAGTGACAACAAACGCAGCAAATCTGCATCATCGTCAACCAGGAGAATTTTACCTTTATCGGTCATGGGTTATTGTCCCTGGGGGAAACGGGCATTTTTCTCGATTTGTACCAGCTCATTGAGTTTGCGGCGCAATTCGGCCTCATGTTGCTGGGACTGCTGAAGCCGGTTCTGCAAATCATTCAACTTGTTTTCCAGCTTCTGGTAGCCAGGGTCGCCTGCTCGCGCATCGGCCAACTGTTTGCCCAACACAGCAGCCTCGGCTTTTTCGGAAATGCAGGGGGCAGTAACCGGAGTCACTTTTTCCAGTTCCGCAATTTGTGCCTTGAGGGTGGCCAGCTCAGCGGTTTTGATGATCTGTTCTCCTGGTTTCAACAATACTGCATTAGACGGCAGCGGAGCCGGGGTGCTGGCGCATCCCGCCAGTATCAGGGGTATGGACCACATGGGAAGCATCCAAGCCCGCCAGCGGAAGGCGCAGCCGGAACCAGGCGCCTGGTGTTTTTTTATCCTGCAATTCAAGACTTCCCCCGTAACTCAGCACATATTCCCTGGCAATGGCCAACCCCAAGCCGCTACCTTCTATTTTCCCGGAGTCTGAAGCTTCTCCGCGATACAAAATATCAAAAATCTTTTCGCGTTCACTCGGGTCCACCCCGGGCCCTTCATCCTGAACGTCGAGCAGGGCATCTTCGCCCTGTACTTGCAAATCCACCCGTATGGTAGCGTTTTGAGGCGAGAATTTCACGGCATTTGACAATAAATTGTCACAAATAGTGCGGAGCCTATCCGCATGCCCCCGAATCTGCACGGCTTCAAGATGTGCCTGCAGGTGCAGGGACTTGCTGCGCAGGCTCGGTTTGTAACTCATTAACAGCTCCTCCAGCACCCGTGTCAGGGAAAGTTCCTGCACCATTCCAGCACCGACCGGCCCTTCGGCGAGACTGAAACGCAGCAGGTCTTCAATGAGGCGCTGCAGGCGCAAACTGTTGTCGCCGACAATATGGACAATTTCCTGCTGCTCTGCGCTCAGGTTCTGGCCCAGATCATCCTGCAACAGTTCCGAGCCCTCGCGAATGGCGGTGAGGGGCGTTTTCAACTCATGGGAAAGCTGGCGCAGGAAATGCAATTTTGCCTCTTCAAGGGCATTCAGACGATTACGCAGCCATTCCAGTCGATCCCCCAGGCTGGCAATGTCCCGTGGTCCCTTGACAGCAATGGGGGTTTCCAGATCGCCGTCGCCCAGTCCGGAAACTGCCTGATCCAGCCGTCGGACCGGACGGGTAATCAGAATGATGAACACAATGGCCACCGCCACCGACAACGGCAAAACCAGCAGGACCTCAATGATGGTCAGATGCTTAATGGCCAGAGCCCGGGTACCGAGTTTCCCCACCTCGGTACTGATCCCTTCATTGACATCGCTCTGCAGGCGCTGCGCCTCCCCGCTGGCCCGACTGAAATCACTTTCCAGGGCAGTCCGGTTTCCCTCCAGGGAAACCAGAGGCAGAAGCTGGCGCGCTCTGGTCAGGTGATCAGCGAGACGGTGCAGACGATCCCTGTCGAGGGGTGAAGGTCCTGCTGCCGCAAATCGGGCGCTGGCTTTTTTGTATTCGCTGAAACTCTGATCGTAGAGCACCAGCAATGCCTGATCCTGCAATACCGTGTACTGTAGACCATAACGCTCCATGGAACGCACGGCGTTATTCATACGATTGGCAGCATCACTCATGGCGACGGCCCGCAAAATGCTGACCTGACCCTGCTCGGCAAAATGCGCGATAGAAAGTGTCACACTGACGATGACCAGCACCAGCGGTACGATAGCCAGACCGAAACCAAACACCACCAGTTTGGAAATGGAACTAGGACGCAGGGCCATAAAAATTTGCACTCCCCCAAGAAGATCAAGCCAGCGTAAATTCACCCGGCCTGAAGCGCAAGAATATTAGATAAACTCCATGTTCTTTAATAGTCTTTCTCTATTGTCCAGCAAAACATTATAATTACAAATTACTGTGGAGATCGCTTAAGATTTTCTTATAAAAACCAGGGAGCGCCCATCTTTACAATTAGTTACCGCTTTCCTTTGCCGCATATCACTAAAAAACTTTAAATATACGGGAGAGTTTTATGCGGAAACCACGAAACCAGGCGCTTTTCGGCGCAATTTTGCTGGCTATGGGCAACCATGCCGGGGCAAGCACCTCGCCAATGACCATCTCTATCCAGCTGCCAGAATCAACCATAGACGCCTTTTCTGCCAATGCCCTCCGGATCTCGCCACAGTCTCTGAACGATACCGGCCTGGCAAGTAACACCGCTCGCATTCTGGAAAAAATCCCCGGTAGCAATATTTCCAGCGCAGGTGGAGTTTCCGGACTGCCCGTTTTAAATGGTCTGAGCGACAATCAACTGCTCTTGCAAGTGAATGGCTTCAGCACGCCCAATGCCTGTGCCAATCACATGAACCCCCCACTTTCCTATCTGCCTCCTGCGGCCATCGGCCAGATTACCGTCTACCCCACTGTTGTACCGGTCAGTGCAGGTGGCAATGCCATAGGTGGTGCCGTCATCGTCAATTCGCCGCCGCCGACTTTCGCAGAGCCCGGCAGTCATTTTGTGAGCAGTGGCAGTGTTGGTGGATTTTATCAAAGTAATGGCAATATTTACGGAACTCACCTGAATGCCACGGCGGCCACCCCACATTTCAGCATCCGCTATAATGGCTCCTATGTGCATGGTGGCAACTACACCGCAGCCAAGGCTTTCAAAGCTGAAACCTATGGTATTCCCGGTGATGTAGTGGCCTCATCCCTCTACGAGGCAATCTACCAGAACCTCAATGCCGCCTACCGCTGGAAACAACAGGTATTGGAGATGGGTGTGCAATACCAGAGCATTCCCTTTCAGGGTTTTCCCAGCGCCCGCATGGACATGACCGGGAATCACAGCACGCGGCTTAATCTCCATTACCAGGGACATTTTCAATGGGGTACTGTGGAATTGCGCGGATATAACCAAGTGGTTCAGCACAGCATGAACTTCCTTGCCGATAAAAACCTGGGTGCCATGATGGGCATGCCCATGAATACCCAGGGCGTGAATAACGGCTTGAAAGGGACAATCACCTTACCTCTGGACACGGACAATCGTCTGCAACTGGGGGCCAGTTACAACCATGAGCATTTGAATGACTGGTGGCCTCCCGCAAACACTAAAATGAGCATGATGGGCCCCAATACCTATATGAATATCAACAATGGCAGAAGGGATCGCTATGACGCTTTCGCCGACCTGAAAACACAATGGAATCCCCACTGGAAAAGCGATCTTGGCGTACGCCTGGATGCTGTACGAATGAATACCGGCCCGGTCCAAGGCTACAATGCCATGATGTATGGAAATCCGGATAGCCCGCAAAGCCTGCCCGGTAAATTCAACCAGAGTGATCGCCAGCGCCAGTTCAGCAACTGGAATTTTTCCGCCATTGTGCAATATCAGCCCGGCAAACACAGCACCTATACCCTGGGACTGGCGCGTAAATCACAAGCCCCCGACCTTTATGAGCTCTATCCTTGGTCCAGCAATCCCATGGCCATGAATATGGTCGGCTGGTTCAACGATGGCAATGGTTATATCGGTAATCTCAACCTGAAACCCGAAACAGCGAACACCGTCAGCCTGGCCGCCAATTTTCATGGAACGGATATACAAAAATGGCATGTGCAAATTCAGCCTTACTTGACCTACATCCATAACTATATAGGTGCTGTGCGCTGTCCAACCAGTCTTGGTGGGGCCTGCACGCCGACCAATCTGCACTCAGAAAACGGTTTTGTCTATTTGCAATTTGCCAACCAGAACGCCGAAATATGGGGTATCAATATGGATAGTGCTGCTCGTCTGGCACAAACCCGGCGTTATGGAACATTTACGCTGTCGGCAAAAGCCGCCTATGTGCGCGGGAATAACATGAGCAGTCATACTTCTCTCTACCACATGATGCCCTTGAACCTAAGACTTGCCTTGCATCAAAACTGGGGAACATGGCGCAATACCATTGAAGAACAACTGGTTGCCGCAAAAAATCAGGTGGACACCCTACGCAATGAACCCAAAACTGCCGGTTATGGTTTACTGAATATACGCACCGCTTATCAGTATGGGCACTGGCAGGCCAGCCTGGAACTGGCCAACCTCCTGAATCAGTTTTATGAGCAACCTTTAGGTGGCGTTTATATGGGCCAACGCCCCATGACTTATGGCGTTGCTCTCCCCGGTCCGGGACGTTCTGTGAACATGAGCCTGCAATATCAATTTTGAGTTAAGCAAACACAAAAAACCCGGGAAATTATCCCCGGGTTTATCAGTAAAGCTGAAACCCGCGCCATCAGGTCGCGGGTCAAGGCTGCTTACGCAGCGGGCTCAGCCTTCTTTTCTTCTACTTTCTTGGCCACTTCAGGCTTCTTCATTTCTTTCTTCATTTCCATTTTCTTGTGCTCATACTTCTTGTGCTCATACTTTTTATGAGCGTGCATCTTGTGCTCAGCTTTCTTCACCATTTTGTGCTCAGGAGCCTTGTGTTCCACGGTCTTTTCGGGAGCCTTGGCAGGCACTTCGGTGGTCGCAAAAGCAGCAGTGGCGGTCAAGAAAGACAGGGCAGCAGTCAGGGCAACGATTTTCTTCATAAATAAGCTCTCCTCAAAAGGTGATTCCAGGTTTCCGCTTCTAGCGGCGCTGTTTCAGCAGCACGATCACTTAGCACAATGCGTGCCATTATTTTAATACAATGATTATTAAGGAATAAAAATAGATCAGACCTTGTGTCATCCCCATGCTCTGCGCAATGCGTCACCTGCCAGCGACAGGCGGAAAGGATTTTGTAATAAATGAATGATCTGACGCAGCAGAGCTCTGTCGTTATTCAACGACTAGGCGGTCAATCAAGGGGTTGGGAGGGGGTGATCAATACCGGAGGACACCCCGTCGGCACGCCTCCGTTTTCGCAAAACGGGATCAGACGGATGGTGGCACGAAACCTTCAGGTTGCTGGGCGCCGTCACCAAAAAAATAGGCTTCCATCTGTTTTTCCAGAAAAGTCCGGGACTTGGGATCGATGGGTGAAAGTCGATATTCATTGATCAGCATCGTCTGATGCTTCAGCCAGCCTTGCCAGGCCTCCTTGGAAACTTCCTGATAAATCCGTGCGCCCAAAGGACCGGGATAGGGAGGACGATCTAGACCTTCGGCTTCGTGACCCAGTTTTACACATTGCACCATTCGTGACATGACGGACTTCCTCACTAGCATACGGGATGGGAATGCCGCCCATCTTACCTGAACCTGCCTACCGGGCAAGTTATGATGAGCGGCTTAAAATCTTGCGAATCGGGGTTGGAAGCCCTTTGGCCAGCGCGGCTTCAGGAGCGTACCAATGCCCTGCACAAGCCTGATCTGCCACTTTTGTGCCCTGCTGATCATCTTGCAAGCGGATATGGATGCAACGGAAATACAATTGAAAGTGGGTGAATACATGCTTATAAAACGCTGTCAGCCCTTGCACTTCCACCACCAACCCATATTGCATGGCACAAAAATGACGCACCTGCTCGCGCAGCACGACGCCATCAGCCAGGGTATTCTGCTGAGCCGTACATGGAACAGGCTGTCCCGATAAGCCTTGAGGATGGAATTGCGGCAAACACCATAATCCACCCCATATACCGGAATCCGGCCTTTTTTCGAGAAACACCCGACCATCGCCATCTTCTATCTGTAAAAAGAAAACACAACGCTCCCGGGTATCGCGCTTGCGCAAGCTGAGCGGTAAGTGTTCGCTCAGCCTCTCCGCATAGGCCATACAGGAGCGTTGCAGAGGACATGCATCACAGCGGGGATGACGCGGCGTACAAATCATTGCCCCCAGATCCTGAATGGCCTGGTTGTAGGTATGCGCAGCAGTCGGCGTCAGCGCCTCGGCCAGCTCCCATAACTGCTGCAAGGTCCGGGTGGACTTGGGGTCACTACGAATTGCCTGGCTGCGGATCAATACGCGCCGGGCATTCGCATCCAGAATGGCCTCTTGTTGGTCATAAGCGCTGGCCAGCACGGCTGCTGCCGTACTCCGTCCAACCCCGGGCAAGGTTTCGGCAGCTTCCCGCGTATCGGGAAACTGTCCGGCAAAATCAGCACAGACTTTTTGCGCAGCGCGCTGGGCATTGCGGGCCCGGGCGTAATAGCCGAGCCCACTCCACAGAGCGAGAACCTGATCCTGGGGCGCCCGCGCCAGAGCCTCCCAGCTGGGCAAGGCCTGCAGAAATCGGGCGTAATAGGGTTTAACACTCTCTACCTGGGTTTGCTGCAGCATGATCTCGGCAAGCCAGAGGGCATAACTGTCCTGCGTCTGCCGCCAGGGCAGTTCATGACGCCCATTGTCGGCATACCAGGCCAGCAGGCTGTCGGCAATCGGGATCATGGTGCGGCTGCCTCAGAGCCGGTTTTTTTCGGGCTCTGAATGAGCACATCCTCGGCACGGATTTTTCCCCAGGTCAACTTGCCAATGTGCAGCGCTCCGGTCATCGGCCAATGCGCGGGAATACGGGGTAATATGGCCCCCGGCCCGGGTTTGGGAGCCGGAAGATAGGCACCCAGATTCAGCTGGCTGATGCGCAAATCCAGGTGCAGGGCCAGGGGTTTCCAGGACCCGCTGACCTGTCCCGACCAAAGGCTATGATCCAGCTGTCCCTGATCAATCTCCCAGTAAAAACGGGGATTTTTCCAGTTCAGTTCGCCAGCCATCATGAGCTGCTCCGGCACCTCGGGATTCTTGAGTTTCGGCCAGGGCAGCCCCCATTGCCGGGCCAATGCCGGCAGATGCTGCGCAGCCACCCGGTAGTGGGTCTGCCCGGAGCCTTGCGCCCAGGAAAAATGACTTTGTTCCAAACGGGCTTTGAAATCTGGCCCCATATCCAGGGTAGCGCTACCCATTTCCAGTATTTGCTGGCTCAGTTGTACATGCAGATCATGGACGGCCCCTTCTACTCGCCGCCCCTTATGGATCTGCCAGTGTAGTTGCATTGCCGGTATCCACAGGGATTGCTGCTGCATTTGCAGACTGGGCAGCTGTAAAGACCAGCTTTCCCAGGCGGGATGGCTGGCGATCAACAACTGCAGATGGTGTATGGAAAATTCCTTGCCAGACTGAAGCATCATCTGCAATTGCAGAGGACCGGTGTGCCGCTTCCAGGTCCAAACTCCGGTCACTGTACCCTTACCCGAGCGAGGCAGAGTGGCCGCGATGCCTGAGAGGGAGAGCTCATGTCCTGCCAGATCGTGCCAGCGCAGACGGCCGTTGCGGATCTGGATATCAGCGGGCAGCGTAAAACCTGTGGAGTTGTGGGATTTGGCCGAACCCGTTATCCCACCCCCGGGCCAGGGCAGATTGACAGCGGGTTGATCGAGAAGAATCTGCTGGATCTGCACTTTGCCGGTCAACAAAGGCCGCCAGGGCAAACTCAGCATCAGCCGCTGCACCTGCACGGCGGGCTGCCGTTCCGGCCCGATCCGCAAACCTTGTAAAAATACCTGCAGGTAGCGCTTTCCCCAATAAAAACGCGGATTATCCGCCAGATGTACGGGCATCTGCACCCGGACACCCAGATATTCTTCCAGGAGCAGGCGCGGTCCACCCACGAGCCAGAATATCAGCATAGCCAATCCCGACAGGAACAGGAGCAGCAGCAAACCCAGCCCGGTACGGCGCAGCCCTGCCTTAGCGATGTCCGGCCTCCAAGGGAACTGCAAACTCTCCGGCGAGAGCCCCCATAGCCAAGCCCTCGGCTTCCGCAATGGAGGTTTGGCGGATGATTTCCTTCACTTCCGGAATGGCACCCGGGTACATGCTGAACTCCCGCAGACCCAGGCCCAGCAGCAAGGGAGTAAATGCCGGATTAGCCGCCATTTCACCGCACATGGCTACCGGAATACCCTTGGCATGTCCGGCAGCGATGGTGTGCTGAATCATCCCGAGAACCCCGACATGGAGGGGATCAAAAAGGTCGTTCACATCATCATCCCCCCGGTCAACCGCCAGGGCATACTGGATGAGATCATTGGTTCCGATGGAGAAAAAATCCGCACAAGCGGCAAAATAATGGGCGGCCATAGCTACAGCGGGGACTTCCACCATGATTCCCAGGGGCATATCGGGATCGCAGTCCAGCCCCTCGCTGCGCAATTCTGTCTGCAATTCACTCACCAGCGCCCGACTTTGCAATAATTGACTCATACTGCTGAGCATGGGCAGCATCAAGCGGACCGGACCCAGGGCCGAAGCCCGCAAGATGGCCCGCAAATGCGGACGAAACCATTCGGGACGGCGCAGACACAGGCGCAATCCGCGCAAGCCCAGAGCCGGATTGAGGGCGTTATGCCCGGTCCCTTCATCCTCCTTCAGACCCTTGTCCGCGCCAATATCCAGAGAACGGATGGTCACCGGAGCTCCTGCCATTTCCCTGACAACCCGGGAAAAGGCCTGATACTGCTCCTCTTCATCGGGAATATCGGGACGGTTCATAAACAGAAACTCGCTGCGATACAAGCCCACACCGTCAGCATTCATGCGTCGCACCAGACTGGAGTCGTCGGGTAATTCAATATTGGCACGCAGATGAATAGTCACGCCATCCAGGGTGACGGCCGGCAGATCCCGCTGTTCTTCCAGAAGACGCCGACGCCGATGGCGTTGCTCCTGCAGCCCCTGATACTGGCTCAGTACCAGGGCGTCGGGGGCTACCAGAATGATTCCCTGGTCACCATCAACAATGACCGTGTCGCCACTGCGCAGCAGACGACTGGCGGAATGGGCCCCCACCACAGCAGGAAGCCCCAGACTGCGGGCCAGAATGGCAGCATGGGAGTTGGCCGCCCCGAAGTCGGTTACCCAGGCTAATACCTTGTCCTTTTTCATGAGCACGGTGTCTGCCGGAGACAACTCTTCGGCAATGATGATCTGGCCTTCGGCACTCTGCATTGCCGGCGGCTTGCCACCTACCAGCTGGCGCAATACCCGGTCAGTCACCTGGATGATGTCTTCGCGTTTGGCGCGCAGATAGGCATCTTCCATACGATCAAAAATCTCCAGCAGACGCTCCCGTTCCAGTTGAATGGCCCAGGCAGCATTCCGATGGTCTTCGCGGATGGAGCGCAGCGGTCTTTCCCGCAGGGCGGGATCATCGAGCATCAATAAATGGGCATCAATGAACAGGCGGGTATCCTGGGGCGCATCGGCAGGAATGACATCGCGCACCGCGAACAGTTCGTCACGGGCACTGCTGAGGGCCGCGCGCAGACGCAGAACCTCGTCTTCAACTGCCTCAGGAGCCAGCAGATGTTCGGGAATATCGAGGGTGGTCGGCTCCAATACCAGCGCCGTACCAATGGCAATGCCACCCGATGCTCCGATACCTGCCAGTTCAAAACTCATGTGTCTTCCCCGAATCGATCTGCAGCCAGGGCCAGCAAAGCATCAGCGCAGACTTGCTCTTGTTCGCCCTCGGTTTCCAGGGTCAGTACTGTTCCCTGAGCCGCTGCAAGGGTCATCAGCCCCATGATACTTTTCCCGTTAACTCTTTGGCCGTTTCTCTCCAGCCAGACTGCACAGGGATAACGTGCCGATAGACTGACGAATTTTGCCGAAGGCCGGGCATGTAATCCCAGCTGATTGATAATAGGATAATCCACGCGGACCGTCACAGTGCTTGCTCCACGGTAGTAAGTTGAGACTCAGGATATTACAGCATAACCCGCTATGGATTGAGGGGCTATACCGTCAGATTATATCTTAACCCCGCCCTGTGCCGGGTTCAGGGTGAAGAACAGGCAAGGGGTGCAGCGCGCTTGGCCAGGATGTCCACGACACCCTGGACAGCGCCATCCATGGCACCCTGGCGGGCTGCAGCCAGCCCTTCTTCACGTCGCGACAAGGCGCGCAGCAACATGGGCAGACTCAAACCACTCACTGCCGCCACCCGTTCCTCGGGAAGAATCGCTGGAATCAGATTGGCTGGCGTCGCCCCGTAAAGATCATTGAGAATCAGCATGGCATCATCATCCGCCAGATGTTCTATCAATTCCCAGAGACGCCGACGGCCATTTTCCGGACTTTCATCGGGGAGAATTTCCACCACCTCCACCGCCGCCGGCAATATCCCGTAAATATGTTGCAGGGTATTGGCAAAAGCCCCCCCCATACCCGCATGGGTCAGTAGCACAATATGGATCATGTCAAAGTCTCGGTGATGTTGAGTTCACGATGCTGAATCAGAACCCGTTGCCCCTTGCCCAGCAGCTCCCGTGCCAGCACCTCTACCATATACACACTGCGGTGTTGTCCCCCCGTGCAGCCCAGGGATACGGTCACATAATTACGGTGCTCCCGGGCAAAAGGCGGCAGCCAGATCCGGAGAAACTCCTTGAGAGATCCCATGGCTCCTTGCAGCTCGGGGCGGCCGGCCAGAAACGCCTGTACTGGCGGATCGCGCCCGGTCAAGGCGCGCAGTTCCGGTTCATAATGGGGGTTGGGCAGGGCCCGCAGATCAAACACAAAATCCGAATCCAGAGGCAGCCCCCTCTTGAACGCGAAGGACTGCAACAGCAGCACCAGTTCTCCGTAGTGGCGGGACGCCAGACTCCAGGCCTGCACCCGCAGACGCAGCTGGTGGGTATTGATCTGGGAGGTATCCAGCCTTTTATCGGCCATGTCGGCCAGGGGCTGTACCAGTTCCCGTTCTCTTTGCAGAGCCTTGAGCAGGGACTCACCGGGAGTAGCGGCGCT
The DNA here is from genome assembly GCF_057473465.1 of Acidithiobacillus sp. TH-A117. Taxonomy (NCBI): domain Bacteria; kingdom Pseudomonadati; phylum Pseudomonadota; class Acidithiobacillia; order Acidithiobacillales; family Acidithiobacillaceae; genus Acidithiobacillus; species Acidithiobacillus sp. TH-A117. The sequence continues at coordinate 40,854 of NZ_JBYCKQ010000021.1, read as the reverse complement.
ATCGTCCGTCAGCGGATGGCGGCGCCGGGTTTCACTGTAGCGTTGCAGGAGAGTGCTTTCGCTGGCCTCCAGAAAGAGGATGCGGGGATGGAGTCCATAGGCGTCCCGTAAATCTTTCAGCGCCTGGGGCAGGGCTGCGAAAAAATCACGGTTGCGCACGTCAATGCTGACCGCCGCCAGCAAGGCGTGCCCCTCACGATGGGCCAGTTGCGCACCGAATGCCAGCAGGAGGGTGGCAGGTAAATTGTCCGCACAATAATAGCCCTGATCTTCCAGGGCCTGCAGCACCGTGGATTTTCCCGAGCCGGACAGTCCACTGACAATAATGAAATCCCTTTCCATCGTCATTCCTCTCCGACACTCAAGCGCACCTGTTCTTCAAAGTCCGCCAGCATGTCGCCTCCTGACTCTTTCACATACTGACTGCGGGCTGCTGCTTCTACCAGTACCGCGAGATTGCGGGCGGCCGACACCGGAATGCGCAAACGGGTCAGGGGAACACCGAGAATATCGAGATGATCGACCTTACCCTGGAGACGGTCGATATCGGCCATTTCCATATCCTGCATATCCTGAATTTCGACCACCAGGCGAATACGCTTGGAACGCACAATGGCTGCCGCCCCGAAAAATTCCCGGATATTGATGATGCCCAGCCCCCGCACTTCCAGAAAATTTCGCAGCGGGGCGGGACAATGGCCGGTGATGATCTGTGGAGCCTCACGAATACACAGGACGCTGTCATCGGCCACCAGACGATGACCACGGCTGACCAGCTCCAGGGCCAGTTCACTTTTGCCGATACCGGCCTCACCCTGCAACAGCAAACCCACACCCAGCACATCCACCAACACCCCATGAACCTGCTGGCGGGCGGCAAGTTCACGATGCAGATAAAGCTGCAGACGGGCCAGCACTTTCTGCGCCTCCAGGGTGGTTGCCATGACCGCCACTTGGCGATTCTGGAGGATTTCCAGCATCTCCGGACTCAGGGTCTGTTTTTCACACAGCACGATGAGGCGCAGCTTTTCCGAAAGAAATTGCTCAAAGTTCTGGGGATGCTGGCGTAAAAACTGCAGCTCGCAGGTGCCTGCTATTTGTACGACATGGGGACGAATAAAATTCAGGAACCCAACCAGGGCGGCTCCGCCCACATCACTTTCTGCCCAGGGATCACCGCGCAAGTAAAAATCCTTACCGGGTCGGTAAAGACAATCCCAGAACATTTCCTTGTGGAGATCTTCGCAAAGCCGACGCAGACTGATTTGTCTTTCCATGCCTGCGTCTCCCCTGAAAGCTAGTCAGAATCGGTCAATACCGCAAAAAAACCAGTACTATCAGAAGCATTGAGCAAATCGGCACGCACCTCTTCGGAGGTCAGACGCACGGCCAGATTCGAAAGAATTTCGAGATGGGCTGTAGCTGCAGACTTGGGCACAGCAACAGCGATGAATACCCGCACGGCCAGTCCATCAGGAGCAGCAAAGGGGATGCCTTGGGCACTGCGCAGGGCTGCAACAGCCACATCCCTGGCGCCATCAATGCGCGCATGGGGCAGGGCTACGCCATGTCCGATCCCGGTGGAACCCTGGGCCTCCCGGCTTTTCAGGGCCTCAGCAATCAGGGCGGGGGATTGTCCCGTAGACTCTGCCAACAAGGCCGCCAGAGCTTCAAGCACTGCTCCGGCATCCGCAACCGGAGGATCAATCAGAATGTGTTGGGGACCTAAAGGCAGAGTCGTCATCGTCAGGGTTCATTCCGTCTCGGCAATCACGGCCAGACCGGCAGGATGATCGTTACGGCGGTCCTGCCGCTTTTCCTTGTAACTATCAATCTGACTCTCCAGCTTTTCCGTTACCAGATCCAGTGCCCGGTACATATCCGCGTGCCGGGATTCGGCGTGGAATACGTGGCCCGCCGCATACATGGTCACATCGGCCGTGTTTTCGGGATTCTCATGAGGCGCATGTTTCAGGACAACCCGGGCATCAATCACCTGATCAAAATGTCGATCAAGCTTGCCAATTTTTTCTTCTGCGTGGTTTTTCAAGGCTTCTGTCAGATCCAGGTGCTGACCGGTAATGGTAATTTGCATGGCGCTCTCCTGTCCTCTTGCGAGGCTTGTTTATGATAATCCCCCTGATGGGGTCCGGCTTCAGTGTAGCGCCAACTGCCGCGACAAAAAACCCTGCTGCGTCCTGCTGCAGATGGAAACCTAAAGCCGCCGCCGCTGGCTGGCGGGAGGAATATTGGCTGCTTCCCGATACTTGGCTACGGTCCGGCGGGCAATCTGGATGCCCTGCTCGGCAAGTACCTTGGCAATTTCCGCGTCACTCAGGGGATGTTTGGGATTCTCGGCCTGGGTCAATTTGATCAACAAGGCACGAATGGCCGTCGCCGATGCCGAACCGCCACTGTCCGTTCCCACATGACTGGAAAAAAAGTACTTGAACTCGTAAAGACCTCGGGGAGTGACCATGTATTTCTGATTGGTTACCCGGGAGACGGTGGACTCATGCATTTCCACAGCCTCGGCAATATGACGCAGCACCATGGGCCGCATGGACTCCGGGCCATTGCTGAAAAATTCCTTCTGCTTGTCGACAATGGCCCGGGCGACTTTCAGAATGGTTTCCTGGCGGCTTTGCAGGCTCTTGATGAACCAGCGCGCTTCATTGAGCTGATCTTGAATATATTTATGGGCGGCATCCTTGCCACCCGCCATCCCCGCATAGCGGCGGTTGATCCGCAGTTTGGGCATGGCCTCGGGGTTCAGATCCACCCGCAATCTTTTGCCGGACCAGCGGACGATGACATCAGGAATGACGTACTCGGTGTTTTCACTGCCGATTTCTTCACCGGGCTTGGGATTGAGGGCAGAAATCAGCGCCATGGCTGCTCCCAGTCTGCCTTCATCGACCCCCAGACTGGCACACAAACGGGAATAATCATGGCGGCCCAGGGCCTGCAAATGGTCCTGCACCAGCTTCATCGCCAGCTGCTGGACCTCCGGATCCACATCGGGCAACTGCCGGAGTTGCAGATAAAGACATTCCCCCAGATCCCGGGCTGCCACACCGGGAGGATCAAAGTCCTGAACACGCTGCAGAACATCCTGGAGAAGGGACGTTTCGACCCCCATGGCGGCGGCAAGATCATCTGTACTTTCTATCAGGTACCCACGCTCATCAACGGCATCAATGATCATCTCGGCCATGCTGCGCTCATCAGGACTGAAGTGGGTCATATCCGCCTGCCAGCGCAGGTAGTCCTGGAGACTCTGACTGTGGCTGTTGCGCGCCTCAAAATCGGGAAGTTCATCATCAGAACCGCCGCCTGAAGCACTGGTACCCATATCAAATACGTCATCCCACTGACTGTCGAGGGGCAATTCATCCGGCAGGGTATCTTCAGCAGCCAAATCGAGCTGGCGATCTTCGCCGGGCGCCTCACTGGGTTCCGGTGCTGAACCCGGTACCCCAGCTTCTTCGCCGGAAGTATCCTCATCCAGCAGAGGATTGCTTTCCAGCATCTCCTGCACTTCCTGCTGCAGGTCAACCGTCGACAACTGCAGTAGACGAATGGCCTGTTGCAGTTGCGGGGTCATGGCCAGATGCTGACCGAGTTTGAGTTCTAAACCTTGTTTCATGTCTTTCCAGATTCAGATTCTGAACTGATCTCCCAGATATACCTGACGCACCATCGGATCATCCACAATTTCCTGGGGGCTTCCGGCCGTCAGCACCTTGCCATCATGCAGTATATAGGCGCGTTCGCAAATCCCTAATGTTTCGCGCACATTATGATCGGTAATCAGAATACCAATGCCGCGCTCCCGCAAGTCCTCAATCAAACGCTGGATTTCCAGCACCGAGATCGGGTCGATGCCAGCGAAAGGTTCATCGAGCAGGATGAAGCGCGGGCTCATGGCCAATGCACGGGCGATTTCCACCCGTCGGCGCTCGCCGCCGGAAAGACTATGTCCCTTGGTATCGCGCAGCATTCCCAGATGCAATTCGGCCAAAAGCTGTTCCAGACGATCCTGCCGCTCTGTCTTGCTGAGGGGCAGAATTTCCAGAACCGCGAGAATATTGTCTGCTGCTGTCATCTGCCGGAATACCGAAGGCTCCTGGGGCAGGTAACCCAGGCCCATCCGCGCACGTTCGTGCATGGGCAGGGCGGTAATATCCCGCTGTTGCAGAAAAATATGGCCACGGTCAGGGCGCACCAACCCGACCATCATATAAAAGGTAGTGGTCTTTCCAGCGCCGTTGGGGCCCAGCAGACCGACTACTTCGCCGGCTGCGACCTCGACGGATACATCGCGGACTACCGTGCGGCGGCGGTAGGATTTGACCAGGGACTGGGCCTGGAGCAGATCGCTCATGGCCTCCCACCGCTGGCAGAGCGGTTGGCTGCTGCAGGATAAAATACGGAGTGGACGCGCTGTCCGGGCGCGGCGGTCACTGCCGTCTGCTGGTTGTTGAGAAAGTAGGTCACCCGCTGGCCGCTGATTTCGTTTTTTTCCTGCCAGAGATGGGCATCCCCCTGCAAAACAATTTCCGCCGTTCCCGGCTTGTAAATCAGGGTATCGCCATAACCATGCCGCTGCGCGCTGGACATGGTAAAGCTGACCGGACTTCCCGTGGCTGTGGCCGTTTGCACCTTACCCTGCAACGCGTCAATCACGAGCTTGTGGGCATGAATGACTACATCCCCCTGGGTCATGATCACGTTTCCCAGATAGGTTGCCTGCTGGGAAGGTTTATTTTCGGCATGGAGAGTATCGGCACTGATATGAATAGGCCCCTTGGCCAGAGGCGGCTGGGCGGCGGGTGCTGCCAGCGCCGCCCAGGAAACCAGCACCAGTCCCAGCGGCCAGTATGATCTGATCGACAAATGCTTACTCCGCATAAAGTTACGGCGCATAGACGCCACGCACATTCTGCAAAATATTGACCTCCTCGGTTTTGACCGATGCCCAGAGTCCTTTTCCGGTCATCCAGTCCTGTCCGTGTTCCAGACGGACGGCATCCTGGGTGCTAATAATGCCCGTTTGCGGATCATAGTGCACCTTCCCGGTCAGAAAACGGGTATCTGGTTTCAGCGTCCCGATGACGTTTCCCCACAGGGTAATGAGATGCGTCGAACCCTCGACTTTGCCCTGATCAGCACGCAAGTTCAGCTCCTGTCCGGGCCGGAAGCGTTTCACCACTACGTCACTGAGGATAGTTTGATCACGATGGGGTTCGTGATAGGCCGTATGCGCCGTGGCCAGCAAATCCAGCTTGCCGGCCGCATCATACTGGCGCATGACCACATCTTCTGCGGCCTGATCGCCCTTGTGGATTTGACCGTGCCAGTCAATCTGCGGCAACGCCAGCGGGCGCTGTGGCCAGGACCACCAGACCAGCCCGGCAAGAATCAGCACCAGCACCGTGAAACCCAGGCTGGGGAGACGCAGGCGCAACATTAGCAATGTCCCTTTTGGCTGGCCTGAAGCAAGAGCTCGGGCCAGCAACCCTTGGCCTGCAAAATCAGGTCACACAATTCACGCACAGCGCCGCGACCACCCTGATAGCGGCTTTGCCAATGGATCTGGTGGGCCAGTTCCGGGTGCGCGTCAGCAGGTGCCGTGGCCAATCCGGCGCGGAGCAAAATGGGGAGATCAATCAGATCGTCGCCCATATAGGCCACCACCGGGTCTTCGATCTGCAAGGCCAGCTTCAGCTCACGGTACGCCAGCAGTTTGTCCTTGCAGCCCTGAAAAAGGTGCTGGATACCCAGATCCCGGGCGCGGTGGGCCACCGCCGGAGAGAATCGTGCGGTAATGATGGCCAACTCCACTCCCCGGGACTGCAGCAGCTTGATCCCGTAACCATCGCGCACATGGAAGGCCTTGCTTTCGCAGCCGGCATCATCAAAATACAGGCGGCCATCGGTCATCACTCCGTCCACATCCAGGATCAGCAGCCGAATTTGCGCGGCACGTTCAGTCAGGGCTTGCGGCGCTAAAAGCATCATACAATCCCGGCCCGCAGCAAATCGTGCATATTCAATGCGCCAATCAGTTTGTGATCATCGTCCACCACCAGCAAGGCACCCACCCGATGACTTTCCATCAGGGCCAGAGCTTCGGCGGCCAGCGCCTCGGCACGGATACTGCGGGGTTGGGTATGGGCGAGGACCGCCATGGGTTGCTCCCAGAGATCCTGACGCTCGGCAAAGGCCCGGCGCAAATCGCCATCGGTAAAAATCCCCAAAACCCGGTCCTCAGCGTCCACTACCGCCGTCATGCCCAGCCCCTTGCTGGTCATTTCCAGGACCGCATCACGCATCAGGGTTTCCCGTTGCACTTTGGGCAGAGCCTGATCCCGATGCATCACGTCCTGGACCCGCAGCAGCAAGCGCTTGCCGAGACTGCCGCCGGGGTGGGAGAGGGCAAAATCGTCAGCCGAAAACCCCCGGGCCTGTAACAAGGCCATGGCCAGGGCGTCGCCCATGGCGAGTGTCGCCGTGGTAGAAGCTGTAGGCGCCAGATTCAGGGGACAGGCTTCGCGCTCCACACTGCAGTTGAGGTGCACAGCAGCGCTACGCGCCAGGGTCGACAGCGGATTTCCGGTCATGGCGATGAGGGGCACAGCCAGACGCTTGACTACCGGAAGAATGGCCAGCAACTCCGCCGTTTCTCCCGAATTGGACAGAGCCAGGAGGCAATCGGAGCGGGTCAGCATCCCGAGATCACCATGACTGCCTTCGGCGGGATGCAGGAACAAGGCCGGGCTACCGGTACTGGCCAGGGTCGCGGCGATTTTCTTGCCGATAATTCCGGACTTGCCCATGCCACTCACCACTACCCGCCCCGCGCATTGCAGCAGGAGCGCGCAGGCCTCGACAAAACTGTGATCGAGGCGCGCTTCCAGGGCTCCCACCGCCTCCGCCTCCAGCCGCAGTACATCGCGTCCGGTGGTCAGCAGAAGCTGCGCGTCCAGCTCGCCCGTCACGACCTTAAATCCTCAGCCTGCATTGTCACCGCTTTGTTCCTGGATGGCTTCATATACGGCATGGCAATGGGGATGGGCAGCCATGACCTTGTCGATGTCGGCAAAAGAGGTCTGGCGCAGCAAGGTCCAGCAGCGCATGTTCTCGGCGGCAAGATGCCGGGGATGCTGGACATACCAGTTACTGCTGTCCTTCGGCGTATTGCTGCTGACCGATACTTGTCCACGCGCCCACCACAACAACAGGGCGAATAGCGCCAAAGCGCCAATAATGACTAACGTATACACGATTTTCATAGATGATTCTGGTAGACCCGGCTCAAAATAAATCAAACTTCTTCTTGGTATTGCTGGTTCAACAAGGCAACCAACGCAGCTTCACGCTCCGTAACATCGGCCATCAGACTGGCGCTGAAAGCCTCCCAGAAGACCTGCAGACAGGCGAGATCGGCTCCCTCGGCGAACTGACTCAACACCTCTCCTACTTTTTCCATCACTTCGCGTAGTTGCAAGCTACTGCTCAGGGCATTTTTAATCTGCTCACGGGGATGGGGTATCCAGCTCCGGTCACTGGCGTAAGAGCGCAAGCGCTCGCCAAACTCCAGCACCCTTTTGCGCAATTTGCCGGCCAGACCAATCTGGGAACTGCGCAAATCCCCCCAGACTGCAAGCTCCATCAGTTCCAACCAGTCCCGCCGCCAGTGCTCCCGAGATTCACCGGGCACAGTTACCGCCTTCTGGACCGCTACCAGATCAAATTCCATCGTGCCGTATCCTGCAAGTTTCCTGCGCCAGCTGCCATCGCTCCGGCGTACCCACATCTGTCCATATTCCCTGATACAGGGTTCCCGCCACAATGCCCTCGGCAATCCACTGCCGCAACCAGGGAGCCAGGGGTGCCGACAGCTCCGGGTAAGCCTGCAGCAGGGCTGGGTCGATACGCGCGATGCCTGCATAAGTATGACGTTCTTCGCCCTGCAAAGCCACTACTCCCGCATTCAGGGCAAAGTCGCCAGCGGGATGCTCTGCAGGATTGGGCACCAGCACCAGATGTGCGGAAGCGGCATTTTCACGGAGGAGCAGATTCCAGGGGAATCCGTGCAAATATCGCCATTGACCAGCAGAAAAGGAGCTTTGCCCAGATAGGGCAGAGCCCGGATCAAAGCACCTCCAGTTTCCAGCCGCCCCGCTCTTTCGTCACTGTAGATGATTTTTACACCCTGCCAGTCATGCCCCAACCTCGCCACAATCTGATCACCGAGATGACCGATGTTGATAACGACCTCGCGGATACCCGCCGCCGCCAGCGATTCCAGGTGGCGCACGATGAGGGGCTTGCCGCCCACTTCCAGCAGGGGTTTGGGAAGATGATCCGTATAAGGACGCAAGCGTTCGCCGCGCCCGGCGGCAAGAATCATCGCCCGCATCATGCCGCCAGCCAGCGCACGAAGGTCGGGAGGTATGCACTCAACTGCGCATCTTCTGTCAAGGCATCCAGCACATATTTTCGAAATTGCGGCAGCAAATCCAGATATCCGGACTTGCCATCCCGATAAGCCAGGCGACAGAAAATGCCGAGAATCTTGAGATTACGTTGCAAGGCCATCCTTTCGACACTGCGCAGAAAGATATCTTGTGGCAGAGCCTTTAGGCCGGCGACAATCAGCCTGCGCTGAAAATCGAGAATCCAGTTTCGCCGTCGGGCCTGTCCCCAATCCCAATACCGGTCCCAGAGCAAGGAGGCGAGATCATAGGTCCAGGGCCCGGTCACGGCATCCTGAAAATCAATCATGGCCAGGCGCCAGGGCCTCGCCTGCACCATGAGATTACGGGCGTGAAAATCCCGATGCACCCACACCTGGGGCTGCTGCAAGGCATTGTCCACCAGGAGCCCGAAAAGCTGTTGCAATACCTGTCGCTCATTTTCATCCAGGTTCATGCCCAGATGCTTGCGCAAATACCAGTCCTGGAATAAAGCCAGCTCATCCTCCAGACGTTGCCGGGAAAAACAGGGCAAGAGGGGTCGGGATGTATCAGCACTGCCAGCCCGCTGCAGCGCGATGATCAGATCCAGGGACTGCTGCAACCACAGATCGCTATGGGTACCCGCATCGATCATGGTCTTGAGGTCTGTATTCCCCAAATCCTCCAGCAAAACAAATCCCGGCTGCAACTGCGCCGCGAGAATGCGGGGTACCGGCAGTCCGGCATTCTGCCAACGCCTTTGCACCCGCAAAAAGGGCAAAATATCCTCCGGCGCCGGAGCATCCATAAACAGCCTTTGCCCGGTCAGCCGCCAGTAGCGCCGGGCACTGGCGTCTCCGGGAATGGCCTGGACCTGCGCGGGGTTCACTCCCCGGCTGCGTAACCAGGCTGCAGCATGTACCGTCAGACCCTCCGCAGAAATCGTCGGCGCCGTGATGTTGTTCGATTTTAGAGATTGCGACATAAAAGCATTTTGTGCGATTTTAGGCGCCTATGAAAAGCCCTCTCCAGCAGCTTCGTGATTTTCGGCATGGCAGTCCGCTTCCATCCGGACCCAGCGCTGTATCACGACGGCGGATTTATCTGGCGCTGCTGGCAACCTTGTTGAGTCCCGGCCTGGCCTGGGCGGCGCTGGAAAAACCCGTCACCCTTTACGCCGACCAGGTCAACGGGCTGGGTAGCGGCCATTGGACGGCCGCCGGCAATGTCGAAGTCCTCTATGGAGACAGACGGGTATATGCCGATACGGTGCACTACGACCAGCGCAAGGATGAAATTCTGGCGGACGGCCATGTGCGCATGGTCAGCCCGGGTCTGGTTACGGCAGCACCACAGGCTACCATTCATCTCAAGGCCAACGAGGGAGTGGTCGTACACCCCCGTTATCTGCTCGAAGCCGAGCAGGGACATGGTCATGCTCAAAGTGGTCGGGAGTTGAGCAAGGGTCACTATCAACTCAATGAGGCCTGCTACACCACCTGCCACGGCAAAGTCCCGGCCTGGCAACTCTGGAGCAGCCAGCTGGACCTCAACCAGAACAATAATTATGTGACCACCCGAAATACCACCCTGAATGTGGCGGGAGTGCCGGTATTCTGGATGCCCTATTTCAGCTTCCCCCTCAAACGCCATTCGGGCTTTCTGGCTCCGGGGGTAGGCAGTTCCACCATCAACGGCTTTTACCTGGGCATTCCCTATTATTTTGATATTGCCCGTAATCTGGATGACACCTTGACCCTGAATTATTTCACCCGCCGTGGGGTTATGCTGCAAAACGAGTTTCGTTATTTAGAGCCCAATTACAGCGGCAAGCTTTTTGTGGATTTGCTCCCCTCGGATCAACTCACCCATAAAAATGTCTGGGCTCTTTCCTGGCAACACAACCAGAACCTGGGCGACGGCTTCAGTTTCAACGTCAACTACAATCGTGTCAGTTACAAAAACTTTCTCTCGGACTTCGGCAGCACCGCTGGTTTCGGCAGCAGTTTCATTGGCGGGATTGGTAATGCTCCCTACATCACCTCTAGCGGGGGGATTTATTACAACAATGCCCACATCACTGCGGGCGCTGAGTTGCAGGGTTATCAGGAGCTCGCGCCAAACAGCAGCGCACCCTACGCCCAACTGCCCCGCCTTTATGCGGATGGCTACTGGCGGGTGGGACGCAATGGCTATTTTAACTGGCAGAGCAGCTTCAATTATTTTTCGGCAGCCACCGGCCCCATCGGCCAGCGTCTGGATTTGACTCCCACCCTCGGTTGGCGCTTCAGCCGGGGCTGGGGATTTCTCGAACCGCAGGCGCGGCTGTACTACAGCCATTACCAGATTCAGCGCAATGCGCCCTATGCCCGCGCCGTCAACCGCACCCTTCCCGCCCTGAGCCTGAAGGGGGGACTGAACTTTGTCCGCTACGGCAGCAATGGGAGTACCGCACTCCTGCAACCCCTGTTCAAATACACCTACATTCCCCTGCAGGCCCAGAATGACATACCCAATTTTGATGCCAGCGCCCCCTATCTGGATTTTCCCAACATTTTCTCCGACAACGTCCTCTATACCGGCAGTGATCGCATCAATGCCGCCAATCAGATTGCCTATGGTCTGCGCGGTACCTGGCTGACTCCCGGCGGCCGCCAGCTCTGGGAAGCCGCCGTGGGCCAGATTCGCTACTTCAATCAGCGGCAAATCAATCTTGCCGGAGACATCGTTCCCCAGAGCATCCAGTCCAATTATTTTTTCGAGGGGCAATACGCGCCGCTGGCGGACATGAACCTGCTCGCCAGCTCCCAGGTCAATCCCCGGAACGGCCAGCTTGACCGCCTCAACTTTCGCGCCCAATGGTTGCCCGGTCCCCAGCGGGTCATCAACCTCGACTATCGCTTTACCCGGGATTTCGTCGATCAAACCGGGGTTTCTGCTGCCTGGCCGGTCTTGAAGAACTGGCAGTTACTGGGGAGCTATCAGTATGATGTGACCGACAGCAAGCCTCTGGAGGAGCTGGTAGGGATCGGCTATGATGGCGGCTGCTGGGCAGCCCATATGATGGTTTATCATCAGATCCTGCTTGGCGGGCAGTCCAATAATGCTGTTTATTTCGAGATCGTGTTGCGCGGCCTAACCAGCCTGGGTAATGCCTCAACCGGTTTGCTCAGCCAGTATGTGCCGGGCGCCAGTATGGAGTTTTGATGTCCTGCAAACGTCGTCCACTTGTTATTGCCCTGGGTCTGTTACTCGGAACACTGCCTGTAGCGGGTTGGGCCAGCACCCCTTTTCTGAATCGGGATACCCTCCTGGCCCAGAGACCGGCGCCGGCCGCCTCGTCAGCACCAGCCACCCATACCTATTCAGAGAACTCGACGCTGGCCCCCATGACCGCACCGATGCCCAGCAATGCGGTGAATCTGGATAAAATCGTCGCTATCGTCAACGACAATATCATCACGTCCATGCAACTGGAGCAGCGGGTCAGCGCCGTCAGTGCCCACCTTCAGCAGAGCGATCCCAATGCCGTGCCTTCCGAGGACATTCTCCGCCGCCAGGTGCTGCAGCAGATGATTCTGCAGGATATCGAACTGCAGATGGCACAGCGTGCAAACATCAAGGTCGATAAGGGGATGCTGGATCAGGCCGTCAACAATCTGGCCCAGGCCAATCACATGACTGCTGATCAGTTAAGGGAAGCCCTGACCAGCCAGGGGCAATCCTGGGAGAGCTTCACCAACGATCTCAAGGATCGCATCATTGTGGATCGACTCATGCAGCAGGAAGTGGAAAGCCACGTCCATGTCGGCCCCGATGAAGTCAAAACCTTCGCCCATCAACTCAAGCAAATGGGTGGCGTCAGCTTTAATCTGCAGCAGATTTTCATCCCCCTGCCCAACAATCCGACCCCTAATGCCATCAGTGCCGCCCGTCAACAGGCCGCCGAGGTGAGAAATCATCTGATTGCCGGTGAAGACTTTTCGCGCCTCGCTGCCCAGGTCAGCAGTGGCCGTGACGCCCTGCAGGGTGGGCGCATTGGCTGGGTAAAAGCCGGCGAGCTGCCCGCTTCGGTATCCCAAAGTCTCATGTCCTTGAAAACCGGAGATATTAGTCCGGTGATTGCCGGCCCCACCGGTTTCCACATTTTCAAGCTCCTTGACAAGAAAGACGAGCAACCGACCATCACCGAAGTCAAGGCGGCGGCCATTGTGCTCAGAGCCGGAAGTGGCCTGCAACTCCAGGAAGCCGAAGCCCGCGCCCAGGATATCCAGACGGCCTTGCAGAATGGCAGCCGTTTCTCTGAACTCGCCCGCAACTACAGCCAGGACCCCAATACAGCCGCCAAAGGCGGGGAAATGGGCTGGATTACCCCCGGACAGTTGCCGGATACCCTCGAACGCACCCTGCTTACCCTGCAGCCCGGCGCGGTCAGCAGCCCGATTCGCGAGGGGGATGCCATCTATATTCTCCAGTCCCAGGGCCAACGCCAGCAGCCTGTGGAGGAAAAACAGATCATGGCGGCAGCGCGCATGCAACTGTTCAACCGCATTGTCCGGGAGCGTATGGAAGAGTGGCAGCACCGCATTCGCGATAGCGCTTATGTGGAAATCCTGGAACCGAGCCTGCGCGGCAGCGATGCCTGAAACCTTGGGTCAGCTTCCATCTGTATCTGATAGCGGCAGCGGTATGCGCGGCAGTATTGCCCCTACCTGGACCCTTTTTTACAAGGAAACCCTGCGTTTCAGTAAAGTCTGGCTGCAAACCATTGCCGCTCCGCTCATCACCACTATCCTCTATCTGGTGGTGTTTGGACATGCTCTGGGCAGCCATATCACCGTGTACCCGGGCGTCAGTTACACAGCCTTCATTGTGCCAGGTCTGATGATGATGTCGGTCTTGCAAAACGCCTTTGCCAACAGCTCTTCCAGCCTCATTCAATCCAAGGTGACCGGAAATATAGTGTTTGTGCTGCTCAGCCCGCTCACACCCAGCGAAATATTTACCGCCATGGTCGCCGCCTCGGTGTTTCGGGGTTTGTTGGTAGGGCTGGCGATTTTTGCGCTGGCCTTACTGTATTTGCATATTCCCATCCTTCACCCCCTGTGGATTCTGGTTTTTGCCATCCTCGGGGCCAGTGGCATGGGAAGCCTGGGCCTCATCGCCGGGCTCTGGGCTGAAAAATTCGACCAGATCGCTGGTTTTCAGAATTTTATCATCATGCCCCTGACCTTTCTGGCTGGCGTGTTTTATTCCGTCCAATCCCTGCCCAAAATCTGGCAGCAGGTTTCCCTGGTCAATCCTTTTTTCTATATCATTGATGGTTTTCGCTACGGTTTTTTTGCCGATTCGGATGTCAGTATCTGGGTCAGCCTGGGGGTCAGCCTGGCTTTTGCACTCATTACCGGCTTTTTTGCCTGGCGCCTGCTCGATCGCGGTTACAAACTGCGTCAGTAGTATCGGACCGCGCTTTGAAAAAGCCTCTACAGGGGATCACAAATCGCTGCTGATGGGATACAATGCTTCACATGAACGCGAACTTGATCAAATCACTCATTCAGCAGGAACTCCCGGATGCTCAGGTGGAAGTGCTGGGAGATGACGGCGCCCACTTCGAAGCACTGGTCATCTCAGCCACTTTTGTCGGCATGTCTCCGGTCAAACAACACCAGCGGGTTTATGCCGCCCTGGGTGAGCGTATGCGTGAAGAAATTCATGCGCTGTCTCTGCGCACCCTCACCCCTGACCAGGCGGAACAGATACGTCATTCTACCCGCCACTGAAACCCATTCACGCCGTATACGTAACGAGGATTAGCATGGCTACCATTCAAGAACTGATTCAGGAACAAGTTGAAAAACATCCGGTTGTACTTTACATGAAGGGCAATCCCCGCGCCCCGCAGTGCGGATTTTCGGCGCGCGCCGTGCAGTTGTTGCAACAGGCTGGCGTCAAGGAGCTTTTCACCGTAGATGTTCTGGCCGACCCGCAAATTCGTGACGGCATTAAGCAGTTTTCCAACTGGCCGACCATTCCCCAGTTGTATATCCAGGGTGAGTTTGTCGGCGGCTCCGATATCATGTCTGACCTCTACCAGCAGGGTGAACTCCAGAAACTGGTGGAGAAAGCCCAAAGCGTCTGAGGAGTCTGTAACCACCCTATGGACAAATTGCTGCTGCGTGGTAATGGCCCCCTGCGTGGCGAACTGCGGATATCCGGGGCAAAAAATGCGGCGTTGCCCTGTCTGGCCGCCACTTTGCTGGCCAAAGAGCCGGTGCAGTTGCGCAATATTCCCCACCTGCGGGATATTACCACTACCCTGGAACTGCTCAGCACCCTAGGAGCCAGGGTGCTGGTGGATGGCCAACTCGGCATTGAAGTAGATCCGAGGCCCGTACACTCCCTGGTAGCTCCCTACGAACTGGTAAAAACCATGCGGGCCTCCATTCTCGTGCTCGGCCCGCTGCTCGCCCGTCACGGTTCTGCGGAAGTCAGCCTCCCCGGTGGCTGCGCCATCGGCAGTCGTCCGGTCAGCGTGCATCTGAGTGGTTTGCAGGCTTTGGGCGCAGAAATCACGGTGGAAAATGGTTTTGTTAAAGCCCGGGCGGCGCGCCTCATCGGTACCCGGATTGTCATGGAAATCGTTTCTGTCACCGGCACTGAAAACCTGCTGATGGCGGCCACTCTCGCCGAAGGGCGCACCACTCTGGAAAATGCCGCCCGTGAGCCGGAAATTGTCGATCTGGCCCGCTGTCTCAATGCCATGGGCGCGCGCATTTCCGGTGCCGGAACGTCGGTCATCGAAATCGAAGGGGTCAAGGAACTGCATGGCGCCGAACACAGCGTAGTAGCTGACCGTATTGAAACCGGTACTTATCTGGTTGCGGCGGCTATGGCCGGAGGCGATGTCTGCCTGAAACGTACCGACGCCAGCCTGCTGGAAAGTGTCATCCTCAAGTTGCGCGAGGCCGGGGCAGAAGTGACCACGGGCGCCGATCTTATCCGCCTGCGCATGCACAAGCGCCCGCGCGCCGTGGATATCCGCACCGCTCCCTTTCCGGCTTTCCCCACAGATATGCAGGCCCAGTTCATGGCCCTCAACTGTATTGCCGAGGGCAGCGGGGTGATTACTGAAACCATTTTCGAAAACCGCTTCATGCACGTTTCCGAATTGCAGCGCCTCGGTGCCGAAATCACCGCCGACGGCAAAACTGCCGTGGTACGCGGCGTCCCCAAACTCCATGGCGCGCCGGTCATGGCCACGGATTTACGGGCATCAGCCTGCCTCGTGCTCGCGGGGCTGGTCGCGGAAGGAGAAACCCTCATCGACCGGATTTATCATCTCGATCGCGGCTATGAAGTTATCGAGGAAAAACTGGGGGCTCTCGGCGCGGATATTCGCCGCATCAGCAATAGTAGTCTCAGGAGCGCATCATGAATACCGGCATCACCATCGCCCTCTCCAAGGGCCGCATCCTTCAGGAAGCCATCCCTTTATTCGCAGGGGCAGGCATCGAACTGGCCGAAGATCCTGATGAATCGCGCAAGCTCATCATTCCCAGTACGGATCCTCAGGTCCGCTTTCTGGTCATCCGCGCCAGCGATGTGCCCACCTATGTGACCTGGGGTGCCGCTGATGTCGGCATTGCCGGCAAGGATGTGCTGCTGGAGCAGGAGGGGCTGGATTTGTATGAGCCACTGGACCTGCGTATTGGCCTGTGCCGCATGTCGGTAGCCGAACCCGCCGCCCTGGCGGCTACCGATGCCCCGCAACACTGGGAACGGGTGCGCATTGCCACCAAATATCCCCATATTACCCGTGACTACTTTCATGGCCGGGGCGTACAAACCGAAATCATCAAGCTCTACGGCAGCATGGAACTGGCGCCCCTGGTAGGATTGGCAGATCGGATTGTCGATCTGGTTTCCAGCGGCCGTACCCTGCGCGAAAACGGCTTGGTCGAGGTGGAGGAAATCATGCCGATTTCCAGCCGTCTGGTAGTTAACCGCGCCGCCATGAAACTCAAACGTCGTGCCATCGAACAATTGATCACCCAACTGGAGGCACAGGTAAGCCATGAACCGTCTTGATACCCGCGATCCCGATTTCACCCGGCAATTTCATGCCCTGCATGACTGGGATGCCAATCTGGATATGGCGGTGGAAAGCCGGGTCAGGGAAATTGTCACTGCGGTCCGTGACCAGGGCGATGCGGCTCTGCGCACTTTTACCGAGCGCTTTGACGGCCTCGCCACCCGCACTGCCGCCGAACTGGAAATACCCCGGGCGGACCTGGAAAAAGCCCTCCACAGCCTGGAGCCTCTGCAACGCGAGGCCTTGGAAGTAGCAGCCCAACGCATTCGTAGTTATCACGAACAGCAGCGCAGTGAAAGCTGGAGCTTCACGGAAAGCGATGGGACGCGATTGGGGCAACGCATTCTCCCCCTGTCCCGGGTAGGGATTTATGTTCCCGGCGGCAAGGCGGCCTACCCCAGCTCCGTTCTGATGAATGCCATTCCTGCCCGGGTTGCCGGCGTTGAAGAAATCATCATGGTGGTACCCACCCCCAAAGGTCAGGTCAATCCCTGGGTGCTGGCCGCTGCCGCCATCGCCGGAGTGCATCGGGTGTTTCGCATCGGTGGTGCCCAGGCCGTTGCCGCACTGGCTTATGGCACGGAGACGGTGCCCGCCGTCGACAAGATTGTCGGGCCCGGCAATATTTATGTGGCTACCGCCAAGCGCATGGTTTTTGGTCGGGTCGGCATAGACATGATTGCCGGACCCAGTGAAATTCTGGTTCTCAGCGATGCTTCAGCGCCAGCGGAATGGCTGGCCTGGGATCTGCTCTCCCAGGCCGAACATGATGAAATCGCCCAGAGTATTTTTATCAGCTGGGATGACGCCCACATTGAAGCGGTAGTCGCCGCCGTGGACAAGGCCCTGACCATGCTCGACCGTGCGCCCATCGCCGGCAAGAGCTGGGCCGATCGCGGTGCGGTCATCCGTGTGCGGGATCGCGCCGAGGCCTGCCAAGTTGCCAATCTGGTAGCCGCCGAGCATCTGGAACTGGCCGTCAGCGACCCGGAAAGCTGGCTGCCCGACATTCACAATGCCGGCGCCATCTTTATGGGCATCCATAGTTGCGAAGCCTTGGGCGACTATGTGGCAGGACCCAACCATGTCCTGCCCACGGGCGGCAGCGCCCGCTTCTCTTCCCCGCTGGGAGTGTATGACTTCGTCAAGCGCAGCAGCTTGATTCAGGCCAGCCCCGCCGGCGCCAATACCCTGGGGCGTCTGGCCGAACGCCTGGCTCTGGGTGAAGGCTTGACCGCCCATGCCCGTTCAGCCGCCTGCCGGGTGACGGATCACCAGTCATGAGTAGCCGGAGCCTGATGGAATCCTTATTGCGCCCGGAACTGCTGGCCAGCAAGGCCTACGCGGTCGCGCCCAGCAGCGGACTGATCAAGCTGGATGCCATGGAAAATCCTTATGGGCTACCCGATCTGCTTCATCAGGCCTGGCTGGAGAGCCTGGCGGATGCTCCCCTCAATCGTTACCCGGATCCTCATCCCGAATCCCTCATCAATGCGCTCAAAACCCATATCGGCTTGCCGGTCGGCATCGAACTGATGCTCGGTAACGGCTCCGACGAGTTGATTCAGATTCTGGTCACGGCCGTAGCTGGGACGGGGCGGCCGATCATGGCGGTGGACCCGAGTTTCGTGATGTACCGCCTGTTGGCCGGACAGTTGGGGCTGCCCTTTGTCGGCGTGCCCCTGGATGGGGAATTTCAGCTGGACCTGCCCGCCATGCTCCGGGCCATGAGCGAGCACCAGCCAGCCATCATTTTCCTCGACTGGCCCAACAACCCCAGTGGCAGCCTGTTCCCCGAGGCTGCCCTGGAGGCCATTATCCAGGCAGCTCCGGGTCTGGTTGTGGTGGATGAAGCCTATCATGCCTTCAGTCAGACCACTTTTGCCGGAAGGCTGGGACAGTATCCCAACCTGCTCCTCTTGCGCACCCTCTCCAAGGAGGGGCTGGCAGGATTACGTCTGGGGATGCTGGCCGGGCCCGCCGAGTGGATTCAGGAACTGGACAAACTACGTCTGCCCTACAATATCAACATCCTCACCCAGCGCAGTGCGGCTTTTTTTCTCCAGCACAGCACCATACTCGATGATCAGGCCGAGATTCTGCGTGCCGAGCGGGAAAGGCTGTTCAAGGCCATGGCCGCCCTGCACCTGACGGTCTGGCCGAGTGCGGCCAATTTCCTGCTGTTTCACGTTCCCGGCAAAGCCCCGGCCATTTATGACGGTCTGAAAAAAGGCGGGGTGCTGATCAAAGCCTTTACAGGTCACCCCCGTCTCGGCGACTATCTACGCGTAAGTATCGGCAAACCTGCCGAAAATAGCCGTTTTCTCTCCGTACTGGAGTCATTACTGTGAAGTCGCGTCAAGCCGAAGTCGAAAGAAACACCCTGGAGACCCAGATTCGTGTGCAGCTCAACCTGGATGGCAGCGGACAGGCGGATTTACACACCGGTCTGCCTTTCCTGGACCATATGATTCACCAGATTGTCCGCCATGGACTTTTTGATCTGCACATTCAGGCGCAGGGAGATCTGGAGATTGATGCCCACCACAGCGTCGAAGACATTGGCATCACCCTGGGCCAGGCCTTTGCCCGGGCAGTAGGGGATAAATCTGGCATCCAGCGCTACGGACATGCCTATGTGCCCCTGGACGAGGCCTTGTCCCGGGTCGTCGTAGATCTTTCCGGTCGTCCGGGCCTGGTATTTGCCGTGGAATTCCCCCGTGCCCAGGTCGGCGGCTTTGATGTGGACCTTTTTCATGAGTTTTTCCAGGGTTTCGTCAACCATGCCATGCTCACCCTGCATCTGGATGCCCTGCGCGGCCGCAACGCCCACCACATCGCTGAAACCCTGTTCAAGGCCTGTGGCCGCGCCCTGCGCATGGCCGTTACTCCCGACCCGCGCATGGCCGGCCATGTGCCCAGCACCAAAGGCACCTTGAGCTTATGAATGGCGCACGGGTGGGCATTATTGATTACGGCATGGGCAACTTGTATTCCGTGGCCAAAGCCGTGGAATATCTGGGTGGCAAGGCCATCGTCAGCGATCAGGTGAGTGAGCTGGCGACTACTGACCGGATTATTTTTCCCGGCGTCGGCGCTTTCGGGGATTGCATGGCCGCCCTGGAAGCCCGGGAGCTCAGTGATTTTGTCAGGGTGGCCGCCCAGACCCGCCCCTTTCTGGGCATCTGTCTGGGCATGCAAATGCTCATGGACAGCAGCGCAGAACACGGTGAACATGCGGGGCTTGGCCTGCTGCCGGGGCGGGTCATCCCTTTTCCCGAGGAAGCCCTGCAAACACCCGACGGGCAACGCCTGAAAATCCCCCACATGGGCTGGAATGAATTGCATCAACTGGTGGATCATCCGCTTTTTGCCGGCGTCCCCCAGAATGCCCGGTTTTATTTTGTGCATTCCTATTATGTGGAGCCTGCGGCACCGGAAATTCTGGCCGCCTTCAGTGACTACGCTTTCCCCTTCTGCGCGGCAGTAGCGGCGGACAACCTTTTTGCCTTGCAATGCCACCCGGAAAAAAGCGGCAATGCCGGACTTCGCCTGCTCGGCAATTTTCTCACCTGGGATGGCGATTGCGGCTCCCAATGTGCAATGTAAGCAGATGACGCTCAAAATGATTTTACGGAGGATGTTGTCATGTTGTTGATTCCGGCCATCGACCTCAAGGGCGGGAGTTGTGTGCGCTTGCGCCAGGGACGGATGGAAGACCATACCATTTTTTCCGATGACCCCGTAGCCACTGCCCAGCGCTGGGTAGATGGTGGCGCCAAACGCCTGCATATTGTCGATCTGGATGGTGCGGTACAAGGCACTCCCGTCAATGCCCAGGCTATTGCCGCCATCTGCGAACGCTTTCCCGATCTGGAAATCCAGGTCGGTGGCGGCATCCGCAGTGAGGAACAAATAGAAATCTACATCCAGGCGGGGGTCCGCTATGTCATCATCGGCACCCAGGCCGTCAAGGCTCCGGGATTCGTGCGGGACGCGGCCGTCAGCTTTCCGGGACATATCATGGTCGGCATCGACGCCCGGGACGGGAAAGTCGCTACCGAGGGCTGGTCCAAGCTGTCGCGTCATGATCCCGTAGATCTCGCCCAACATTTTGCTGCTGATGGTATCGAAGCCATCATATATACAGATATCAGCCGCGATGGCATGTTGAGCGGACCCAACATTCCCGCTACCGTCGCCCTGGCACAGGCGGTTCCTGTTCCCGTCATCGCCTCCGGCGGGATTGCCGATCTGCAGCAGGTGCTGGAACTCAAGGCCCATGAAGAAGACGGCATCACCGGCGCCATCACCGGGCGGGCCATTTATGAAGGCAGCCTGGATTTTGCCAGCGCTCGCGCCCAGGCCGAGGCTTAAGCGGATGCTCGCCAAGCGCATCATTCCCTGTCTGGATATTGACCACGGGCGCGTCGTCAAGGGCGTCCAGTTTGTGGCCCTGCGCGATGCCGGTGACCCGGTGGAGGTTGCCAGACGATACAACGACGAAGGCGCCGATGAGCTGACTTTTCTCGACATTTCTGCGAGTTATGAACAAAGAGGCACTCTCGCCGATGTGGTTTCGGCCGTCGCCGCCCAGGTATTCATTCCCTTGACCGTCGGTGGTGGGGTACGCAGCGTGGACGATATCCGCCAGCTACTGCTGGCGGGAGCGGACAAGATCAGCATCAACAGCGCCGCCGTCAAAGAACCGGAGCTGGTGCGATCTGCTGCCCGGCGTTTTGGCAACTCCTGCATTGTCGTGGCCATTGATGCCAAACGGGTGGGAGATCACTGGGAAGTCTTCACCCATGGCGGGCGTCATGCCACCGGCCTCGACGCGGTTAGCTGGGCCCAACGCATGGCGGATTACGGTGCTGGTGAAATTCTGCTGACCAGCATGGACCGCGATGGTACTGGTCAAGGATTTGATCTGGAACTCACTCGCGCGGTCAGCGATGCGGTTGCGGTTCCGGTCATCGCTTCGGGCGGCGTTGGCGCCATCACCCATTTTGCCGATGGGGTACTGCAAGGCCATGCCGATGCCGTCCTGGCCGCCAGCGTCTTTCATTTTGGCCAGTTTCGTATTGCCGAGGTCAAGGCCGAGATGGCCAAAGCCGGTATTCCTGTACGGGAATCGATCTGAAAATTCGGGGCTTGCATCCAGCCCGGTGCGTTTTGCGTAATCTACCAGCAAGAGTCGAACATCGAGAGAGTGGACAACAACATGGGTGACCAGTCATACACCGCACTACTGAGCGCCATCCACTGG
Organism: Acidithiobacillus sp. TH-A117; assembly: GCF_057473465.1. Taxonomy (NCBI): domain Bacteria; kingdom Pseudomonadati; phylum Pseudomonadota; class Acidithiobacillia; order Acidithiobacillales; family Acidithiobacillaceae; genus Acidithiobacillus; species Acidithiobacillus sp. TH-A117. Next base: position 19,025 of record NZ_JBYCKQ010000021.1, on the reverse strand, counting down.
AACGCCGACGGTCTAGTACCGACCATCACCCAGGATGCCCGCACCGGTCAGGTATTGATGCTGGCCTGGATGAATGCCGAAGCCCTCCAGGCGACCTTGCAGGACAAAATGGGCACCTACTGGTCACGCTCCCGCCAGGCCCTGTGGCGCAAGGGAGAAAGCTCCGGACATTATCAGCACCTGGTTGACCTGCGCCTGGATTGTGACGGAGATACCCTGCTGATGCGCGTCATTCAGGAAGGAGCAGCCTGTCATACCGGAGAGCCTACCTGTTTTTTTCAGGGGGTGGCTGATAGCGCTGGCTGGCAACACCAGGCACCGCCACCCGGCAGCATTCTCGACAGCCTGCAAGCAACCCTGCAGCAACGCCGGCAGGCTGATCCCGGCCAGTCCTACGTGGCGCAGCTGCTCCATGGCGGACAGGACCGGATTTTGAAAAAAGTCGGTGAAGAAGCCACGGAGTTTGTTCTGGCATGCAAAAATCATGAGCAAAAACCGATCATTGCCGAAGCCGCCGATCTGCTCTTTCACGTGATGGTCGCCTTGGAGGAACAGGAATTGCATATTGATGACGTCCTCGGAGAACTGGCGAGACGTGAGGGTGTTTCCGGTCTGGAAGAAAAGGCAGCACGCCTTCCACCAGCTTGACGCAACCAATATTTTTTCCTATGGTCAAAGAGTTAGCTTGTAGCGCATAGCCCCCTTGGGGCAAGGAGAGCAGTGATGGGCGCTTTTAGTATCTGGCATTTAGTGATCATTTTGTTGATAGTGGTAGCGCTTTTTGGAACCGCCAAATTACGTAATGTCGGTTCGGATCTGGGTTCCGCCATCAAGAGCTTCCGCTCCGCTGTTAAGGAAGAGGAAGAAAAGAAGGACGCAAGCATCGGCCATACCATTGATGCCAGTGTCCAGCCCAGCAAAGAGCACGAAACCGTTAATCGTTGATCCGCCATGTTTGATTTCAGCTTCGGTGAACTGGCACTTCTCGGGATTATTGTCCTGCTCGTGGTCGGCCCGGAAAAAATGCCGGAACTTGCGCGGACAGCAGGCAAATGGTACGGAGTCATGCGCCGTACCATGACTGGCCTGCGCTCAGAGGTGGAACAGCAGCTTTTGCTCGACGATTTACGGAAAGAAGCCGACAAGATCCGCGATTATGCCAATGAGGAGTTGCTGCCCGGCGATATCACCGCGTCCTCATCACTTCGGGCGAGCAGTGAAAATGCCTCTTCTGCAACAGTGGCAGTTCCGGAAAGCAGCGGCGGCAGACAGGGGGAGCTGGATATTGATACCATCCCGGCGACGATGCATGCCGATGATCGTCCCGGACCGGAAGATCGACTGCACTGATGGCTTTTTTTCACCGCTGATGGAGCGATGATCTTTATTTTATCCTGCACCCCTTTTATTCTTGGACATCTCCCGACTTGTTATTATTACTTTGTCCCGATATTCCGCCTGAGGAAATTGCATAACCATGGAGAAGCTGGCGGAAAATACTTTTTTGGGGCACTTGCTGGAACTGCGCCGACGGGTGCTGATAGCCATCATTGCCATTTTTGTCGGTTTTCTGGTTTCCTATCCTTTCTCTAAAAGCATTTATAATATCCTTGCTGCACCCTTGATTGCGGTTCTGCCCAAGGGCAGCCATCTGATTTACACCAGTCTTCCCGAAGTGTTTCTCACCTATGTACAATTATCTCTGATTTCCGGATTTGTACTGGCATTGCCTGTAGTGCTCTATCAATTCTGGGCATTTCTGGCCCCGGGCTTGTATGAACATGAACGTAAGGCATTTTTCCCGCTGATTTTCGCCTCCATTTTTTTGTTTGTAGGCGGCATGCTCTTTGCGTATTTTGTCGTTTTTCCCAATGCTTTTCGATTTTTTACCAGTTTTTCCGGGTCGGACATCACCGCCATGCCCAAAGTGGACAGCTATCTGTCCCTGATTGTGAAGTTTTCCCTGGCTTTTGGTCTGGCTTTTCAGATTCCCATTTTGATTGTCGTGCTGGTGCGGGTGGGCATCCTTCAGGTGGCCACATTACGGCGAAGCCGGCGCTATGCCTTTTTGGTCTGTGCCATCGCCTCAGCCATCCTCAGCCCGCCCGATGTCATGTCCATGGTGCTGCTCCTCATTCCCATGTACATGCTCTTCGAGTTAGGCCTGTTCTTCGCGGCCAGAATTCCGGCACCTAAACCAATGCCAGAACAAACCGCAGATGCCGACGAGCAGATGCCTGAACGTAGCGCCGCCGATGAAATGGATGCTGCAGAAGAAAGCTTCCGAAATGAGGATGACCATAAGAAATAGTCATCCTGATACTGTCAGGTGATTATGGCTTATCCAAGAAGCGCCTTGCCAAGCATAATCTACTGCGATAACCGGCTTTTTCAGTCTGCGTACTTTTCCGTTATGGACTCCATTCGCTGGATAATTTCCGGAGTTAATGCCTTTAAGACATTGATAGCCGCAAGATTTTCCTGCAGTTGCTCCTTGCGCGACGCCCCCAGAATGACGGAACTCACATGCGGGTTATGAGCCACCCAGGCCAATGCCAGTTGTGAAATACTGCAATTTATGGATTGCGCTAAACCCTGCAGCTCTGCGACTGCAGCATTTTTATCCTGATCCAGCAAACCTTCTTTCAAAAAAGAGAGTGCCGGTAAAGAAGCACGACTCCCCTCTGGAATACCTTTTAGATATTTTCCCGTTAATAGCCCGGAAGCCAAGGGGCTCCAGGTAGTCAAACCCAAACTCATATGTTCATATAAGCGGGCATATTCATTTTCCACCCGCTGACGATGAAATAAGTGATATTCCGGTTGTTCCATGACCGGTTTATGCAGATGATGGCGTTCGGCGATTTCCCAGGCAGCCATGATTTCAGCGGCGCTCCACTCGCTGGTACCCCAGTAAAGCGCTTTGCCTTGCTCGATAATATTGTGCATGGCCCATACGGTTTCTTCGATAGGCGTATGCTGATCTGCCCGGTGACAATAGATCAAATCCAGATATTCCAGACCTAAACGCTGCAAGCTGCCATCGACCGCCTGTAGTAAATATTTTCGATTCAGGGTATTGCGGCTATTGATTGACGATTGGGGCTTATCGCCGCCTTTCAATCCCCAATAAAATTTACTGGAAATCACATAATCAAGACGATTCCAGGAAAGCTGTTTAAGGGCTTTTCCCATCAACAGTTCACTTTCGCCATTGGCATACACTTCAGCGTTATCAAAAAAGTTCACACCGGCGTCCCAGGCCATGGCCATCATCTCGCGTACACCTGAAGAATCAACTTGATTATGGAAGGTTACCCAGGAGCCCAGAGAAAAAAGACTCACTTGCAAACCACTCCGTCCAAGCCTGCGATATACCATAGAGGTCTGGTCATTATTGACGGACATGATGATCTCCTTGTTCAGTTAGCGATGCTTCCCATATTCTGATTCCAGATCATGGGGGTTATCTATTGGTGTGTTTGACATGAATTTTAGCGTGCATCCACTTATGTCTTGACGTAAAGCTCCGCGTTGACTAAGTTGAATACCAACTGGCCGGTATTCTACGCCCATAGGGTAAGTGATAGCAAAAATCTTGCTTGCCCTGCTCATTTTACGAGGTAATCTCTATGAAAATGCAGGATCTAACCCATAAAGTCGCAGTCATCACGGGAGCTTCCAGTGGTATTGGCGAGGCTAGCGCCCGCCTGCTCGCGGCAGAAGGCATGAAAGTGATATTGGTAGCGCGGCGAAAAGAGCGACTGGAGAAAGTAGCGCAGGAAATAGGTGCATCAGCCTATGTTTTTCCGGCTGATTTGCGGAATCCTGAAGAGGTCCGTCACCTTTTTGAAGTCATTGGCAATCAATATCAAGGAATCGATCTACTTTTCAACAATGCGGGGCTGGGTTACAACGCGCCCTTTGTAGATAGTAAGGCCTCGGAATGGGAAGAAATGATCGAAGCCAATTTGTATGGTGTTCTGCGTTGTACCCATGCTGCCATTCCCCTGATGAGAGGGCGGCCTGGCGCGATGATCTCGACGGTTTCCAGTGTCGGCGGGCGGTATGGCCTACCCGGCTGGTCCGTTTATAATTCGACAAAATTTGCGGTAGTGGGATTTCACGATGCCTTGCGCAAGGAGTTGGGACCTGAGGGCATTCGTGTGGCATTAATTGAGCCCGGCGCGGTCTGGACCGAATGGGGGTTTAATGTTCCCGAAGAAAGCATGCGTGAAAGACGACAATCACTGGAAGCCCTGCATCCTGAAGATGTTGCTCAGGCGCTGGTATATAGCTTTGCTCAGCCGGCGCATGTTCTGGTTGAAGAAATTTTGGTGCGCCCCGTCAAGCAGATCGTGCCCTGAGCGGGGCCATCCCTCTTTCCGAAACCATGCATCCAGGAGTTGACTCATGACTGATGTTCTTCCACTCTTGCAGTCCCATCGTTCGATTCGCCAGTTTCGTTCCGACCCTTTGCCCGAGGGTCTTCTCGAAAATATTGTTCGCTGTGGACAGCAGGCTTCCAGTTCGAGCAATTTACAAGCTTATCGCATCATCCAAATCACGGACCAGGATTTGCGTAAACAGCTGTCCACACTGGCAGGGCAGCAGGCGTACGTGCTGGAAGCGCCGGTTTTTCTGGTTTTTTGTGCGGACCTGCGGCGGGCCCAGGAGGTTTGTGATGAAGTCGGCCCGCCCTTTGTTGCTGGCATGACCGAGCATTTTCTCATTGCCACAGTAGACACAGCTTTGTGTGCACAAAACTGTACCGTAGCAGCAGAATCTCAAGGCTTGGGTGCCTGTTATATCGGGGCCGTACGCAACCATCCTGCCGAGATCAGCACATTGTTAGGATTACCGCAGCAGGTTTATCCGCTCTTTGGCCTGTGTCTCGGTTATCCCGCCCAGGAAGTGGAAGTCAAGCCTCGCCTGCCATTGGCAGCCGTTCTACAGGAAAATCGCTTTGATGAAAGCCGGGATGCAGCACTCATCGCTCAGTATGACCACACCATGAAAGCATACTACCAGACCCGCTCTACCGGCCAGAAAACCAGCAGCTGGAGCCAAGAGGTAGCCAGCCTGGCGGGACGCGAGGCCCGCCCGCACATGGCCGAATTTTTGCGTCAACAGGGGTTTTTACAGCGTTGAAGGCTTAAGCAAACCTCTTGGAAACACTCTAAAATTGCCCCTGCAATCTGATAAAAAATTATTATCATCCTTGCTATTTATTCACATACTTACATTAGATTATAGAAAGTTATGATAATCTGAATTGCTCCTGTTCTGCTTAGACTTTTATGTTATTCTCAAATGCAGAACGGAGTGATCATGAGCGAACATCATGTGTAAATTCAGTGCAATTTTACGGTCGAAATCCAGCACCTTACTTTTGTGTTTGGCGCTTTTGCCTTGGTCTGCCTTAGCCAGTACGCTACCCAGCGTTGGTTTCTACTATGGTTCTGGTTCTGCCCCAGAAGCATTTCGAGACTTCAAATGGGTTGTGGTAAACCCCGGCAATCAGCGACTACCGAGTGACTTTGATCAAAATCAACGGATTTTTGCTTATGTCAGTATCGGGGAAACCACTCCGGGAGATGCCCGCTACCAAAATCTTCCAGAAAGTTGCGCGATGGGTAGCAATGCGGTCTGGGGAGGAAAAATCATCAATCTCGCTCATGCTGACTGTCGAAACTATTTGCTACAGCAAGTGATTGACCCTCTCTGGCAGCAAGGTTATCACGCCTTTTTTATGGACACCCTGGATTCATTCAAACTGGTCGACAAAAGTGTCGCGGCTCAGAAAGCGCAAGAAAGTGGATTAGTCCAACTTATTCAGGCTATTAAAACTGCCCATCCCGACGCCCGGCTTATCGCCAATCGTGGCTTTTCCGTACTTCCCGAAATCCATAAAGACCTTGTCGGCGTAGTTGCAGAATCATTATTCAAACAGTGGAATCAGGAAAAAAGAAGCTATTCATCCGTTCCTGAATCTGATCAGAAAGAGCTGATTACCGAACTCAAGAAAGTCCAGACGTATGGATTGCCCGCCATTGTCATTGACTACATGCCGCCACAGATGAATCGTCAGGGCTGGTGGAAAGATGCCCAAAAAATTCAATCCCTGGGTTTTGTTCCTTATGTTACCAATGCCGGTTTAACTGCTGTGGGTGCTGGCTTGCGGGAACCTATGCCTCGCCATGTACTTATTTTGTATAATAGCTCTGATCCGCAACAGGATAGTTCTGCCTTTGCCAATGGTGCCATGCCTCTTGAGTACCTCGGATATGTTCCGCAATTTCGACGCCTATCCGAGGAACTACCCAACACCCCTCGCCCCGGAGAATATGCTGGGGTCATCCTCTGGAGCGATGGTGAGCCTGTCAAAGATGTCGCTGGCATATCTCACTGGCTGGATGAGGCCAAATCAGCCGGCATTCCAATTTTATTGATCGGCGATTTTCAGGATGCCCTGGACGATAAAACCTATATGGATTTAGGCATGAATAAACCGTCTAGCCACAATATCAGTGCATTGAGTATTACTGCTCAAAACAAAAACATGAGTTATGAGATGCCTATTACGGCAAATCCCAGAGATTTTTTGCAATTCACCGCTCCCTCGGGCAGTCAGGTTTGGCTTACACTGAAAAGCCCCGAAGGTCAGAACGAAGATGCCGCAGCCATCACCCCATGGGGAGGCTATGTGCTCTCGCCCTATCTCCTCACTACCCTGCCCAACAAAGATACCCGTTGGCTGATAAATCCCTTCCAGCTATATGCTGATGCTTTTCGTTTACCGGATATACCCGTTCCCGATACCACTACAGAAAGCGGACGCAGATTGTTTATGGCACACACGGATGGCGATGGATTTGTCAGCCGCGCGCAATTCCCCCCCTACCACATTGCCGGGGAGGTCTACATGCATCGGATCCTGGAGAAATATAAGTTACCCTTTACCGGCTCTATCATCGTGGGTGATTTGTTGCCGGGTGATCGTGGCTTGTACCCCGCCCTGGCGCCTTTAGGCACAAAAGTGGCTCGGGAGGTATTCCGGCTGCCTTATGTGGAAATTGGTTCACACATGTGGTCTCACCCCTTCGACTGGCCCGCTATTGAGGCCGGCAAGGATTATCCCGGTATTAATTTGCCGGTACCGGGTTACAAATTCAGCCCTTATATGGAAGCTGTTGGTGCCGCCAAATGGATTGACAAACACCTGGCCCCACCGGACAAAAAGGTGGTGATTGATCAGTGGTCAGGCGATTGCGAACCCGATGCTCAGGTGGTTGGTCTTGCCTATAAGGCCGGGCTCATGAATATCAACGGCGGCGAAAGCACCATCAGCAAAAAAAATCCCAGTATTACGGCGGTCCCGCCTATCGGTATTTTCCGGGGCAAATGGCTGCAGGTTTTTGCGCCTGATGCCAATGAAGATTACTTTACCAATCAATGGCACGGGCCCTACTGGGGCTATGAAAATGTCATTCAGACTTTTGAAATGACCAACAAGCCGCATCGACTTAAACCTATCGACATATATACTCATTGGTACACCGCCACCAAACTGGCCTCCATTTCAGCCGTGGATAAGGTTTATAATTGGGTGCTGACACAGTCCATCACCCCTATTTATGTGGCCGACTATGGACATATAGCCAACAATTTTTACACGATTCACCTCGCTCGCGAGGGACATGGTTTCTGGGTTGGCGGAGCTGATGCCCTCCGGGAGCTGCGGATGCCGACCAGCCTCGGAGTTCCTGACATTGCCGAAAGCCAAGGAATAGCAGGATATAATCAGAGTCCCAACGGTAACCTCTATGTGCATATGGACGGAGCTCCATCCGTTTATTTATCGCTCAGCAAGCACCCCAAGACTGTTCCCTATATTATTAGCGCTAATGCGCCCATCTCCGGATTCACGTCTGAGAATAACGGATTTATCGCCAAACTAGAGGGATTTGTTCCCGTACAAATACAATTAGATAATGCCCGTAATTGTCGTGCCAATATGAATGGCCAGTCAGCAAGCATTCCAGACAGCGAACGACTACAAAGCCCGGCCCAAACTGTTACTCTGCATGTCACCTGCACTCCATAAATCCCAGCCTGCCCCGCAACCAGTACTGCGACCAGCGAGTATATGGATTTTTGTAGCCACGATACTGATAGTGATCGTGGCCATTGCTTGGAGTTATGGGTGGCATGGGCGACTGGATTTTCAGAACTCATCGGCAAACGGTATAGCACGAATCCAGAGTGCTGAGCTTCTGTTGAGAAGCGGTCAATACATGGCCGCAAGTAAACAGCTGCAACCTATTCTTGGTAATCCTCAAGATCCGGTACATAGGCAGGCGCAACGCATGCAATGGAAGATAGACTGGACGCATGCCATGGCTCAATCACCTGATTCTCTCACCAGAAAAAAGGCTCAGGCAGCACTCGTCCTTTATTTAGATCAATTACTCAAGGAGGGTGGCTGGTCTGCCGACGATTATGCACAATTTGCCAACGATGCCCTGCGAATTGGGGCATATAATCAAAGTGCGGAAGCCTGGCTAGCGGTAGCCCGGGAAAATCCTGCAGCTGCCGTTCATGCCATGCACGCAGCAGCTGCAGCATGGACAGCTAATGGCAAAAGCGTCAAAGCTGGACAACTCCTGCTACAAATGGCCCTGCACAGCGATCAAGCGTCACTGCAGAAAGACTATTTCATCCGTGGTCTTGCTCTGATTCAAGGAGGTGGGGGCGCCAAGCTCGCGCTGTCCCAAGGGGAAAAAACCTTATCCCGGCTCCCCGGCATTGCCAAGGAACGCGATATTGTTCTAATCATGGCCCGCCTGGCCATATCCGCCGGACAACCCAAGCTGGCCGCACAATGGCTAAAAGCAGAGCTAGAAAAACCAGAGCGGGCTCATCACCCATGAAACACCTACCCCTACTGCTCGGGATTTTTCTTATCATTACCGGCTCCGCAGCTTACGCCCATGATGCTGCAATACCAACGCCGTGGTGGAAAGCTCCCGGTAGCCTGGCCGCTGATGATGCCAAATGGCGGGCAGAATATACTCAAAAAAAGGAGGTTGCAGATGCTTTTGCGGCCAGTCTCGCGCAAAGCATCAAATCGGGGAAGGGTATGGGATATCTGGATCAGGGTGGCATTTCACCATCCTGGTATAAGCCTCCCATGGTCGTTCAGCCATTTCCTGGCAGCTATTCTCCTGAACTTTACGATTTAGCCTATAGCGCGTTCCTGCAATCTGGGCAGCTGAACGAGGCTTATCGTCTGGCCTACACCGCTGTGCTGCAAATGCCAGAAAGTATTTCCTGGCGCCAAAAGCTCATTCAGGTAGGTACCTGGCTTGGACAGAGGGAAACGGTTTTACAGCAGTGGCACTGGTTAGCACGCCACGGAGAACCCGGCGCTCTCGCGGCGGCGGTCAAATTAGCCGCTGCACTATCCCGGCCGGATATTGTTATCCAGCTACTTTCTCCCCTAGCAAGGGCTGGGCAGCTGAGTAATGCCGACTGGAAAACACTGATTTATGCTTATGGACAACTGAGCGAGCCGGACAAGGCTATTTCTGACATCAATCTGTCGCTGCAACACACCGGACCGAATCGCTTTTTATTAGAGCAAAAAGCCTATCTCAGCTATCAGCGGGGCGAAATCGCACAAAGTCTGGCAGCACTGCAAAGTGTTCAAAAACACTTTAAGGCCACCCCGGATATTGCTATACAAGAAGCTCGCCTGTTATCGATGCAAGGTAATTACGCAGAAGCTTTTGCAGCCATGAACCACGTACGAGACCGGGCGACCTTGAATGACGTACCATTCTGGCATTTGCTTGCCGTACTGGCTTGGGAAATCCATGATCACCAGACAGCTCTGGATGCCGAAAAAAAACTCTACCTGCTTGATGCTGCCAGCAAATACGATCTTCAGCGCTTGATTATGCTGGTTGGTAGCAAAAATCCAGAAGCGGCTCTCGCGGTTGCCCAACGGGGCTGGTTAAAATATCAACTCCCCTATTTTTATTTTGAGAGCCTGACTTACGCAGGACAGGCCCAACAATGGAAGACTTTGGGACAATTATTGCGATCTGTACCGGAACATGATCCTCAAGGACTCCGCTCCTATGCCACCTATTGGTTAGCCATGGGTCAATGGGCTAATGCCCTGAAAAAATATAATATAGCCGAAAGGGCATATGCAGAGGCTCTGCACCTGAATCCAGAAGACACTATTGCCAAAAACAATCTCCTCTGGATGCTGGTTGATTCCGGTAATACATATGCTTTGCAGGCCTTACTGGTTGGCGATGTCCTCCACCCATCAGCAGAGCTTCATGACGTTACCATGAATGCACTAGAGCGCCTGGGACACTACAGCAGCGCATTATTTCTCGCCCCGCAATCAACTCAGCAGTCAAAACTGGATAGCCGTCAAATTCTCGCCAAAGCCTCTCTTTGGGAATCTACCGGTCATCCTGGTATTGCCTGGTCATTGCGGCAAGAGGCGTTGGCAGATAGCCTGGCGCAACTTCATCAAGGCGTTCTGCAAAAGAAGGAGGCAGCGCATGAATAAGACACAGCGGCCTCTTTATTCTAAAATAGTTGCTTTCGGCAAATGGCTATTGGCGACCTGCGCTATGGCGGCCAGTGTGGAAGCACTCGCAGATACCCAGAATAGCCTGCCGGCACCTGGCTCTTTGGCCATACCAGAACAACACGGCAATACCGGGCAAAACCAAATCAAGCCTGATTTACGGGTAATCTTGCGGGATCAAAAGCTCAACCAAAAGCACCGGGCTGATAGAGAGGCACTCGAACACGAGGCTATTCCCGTAGGAATGGAAGGCTCATCCTTGGCTGCGCCAAGCATGCCCGTCTCAGCCAAACAATCCACTGCTATGCCATCAACATCTCCTCTCAGACTTCAAAGTCAGGAAGATGCCTTGCATAATCTTGCCGAGGCCATAGCCGCCTCACCCCAGGAGGGCAACCAAACGCGAGCGATCCTCATGACTGCTGCAGAGCGTGGGGACTACTTACCTGCTATTTCCTGGAGTCTCTCCCGAAGATATTGGGGCTTGGCAGAGATTCTTGTTCACAATAATCCTGCAAGGACACCTCCCTGGGCACTCTTGAGTCTGGCCTTGCACAAACGTGATATGAAAACCATTCAGTCACTCATTGCGCATCCTGCTGACATACCACCCAAGGAGATGTTTCAGGCCGATCAATATCTGGGACGCCCTCTCCAGGCCCAGACTTCGGCCATTACAGCCTTGCAGATAAACCCGTTTGATCGCGAGTTGCGCCGCATGTACATAGACAGCCTCTCTCGTACGACCAGTTTTGTGAATATTCAAGGAAGTTGGCAGAGTTTTAATGGGCTACAAGTGTATGGGCCACAGTTAAGCGCACATATCCATATCTCACCTTTTTGGGGGATATTGCTTCAAAATGAAAATTTGTGGCAAAACGCCAGCCCAAATACACAACTGATCAATCCACCAAGGATGCAAAGCCGGACGAATTTAGGATTTTTTTGGCGCACCCGGCATTGGCAGGGAGAAGTCAGTGCTGGAGAATATCGTGGGCTACGAAACAACTTGACTGGCAAGCTTGAGCTGAATTGGCAATTGACCGATAACACCAACGTATCGACGATACTAAATTACCATTCTCAAACTTTTCAGAGCCCGGCTTTAGCCGTCGCCGGGATGGCTAATCGTGCACAAATACAGATAGCGCAGACAATTCATGCCTGGACAGCTAATGCAGCACTAGGCTGGACCCAATACCTTGGGCAAGATGGCATCCAGCAGGGCACAGATCACTACGGGGAGCTAGGTGCGTTCTGGCGCTCTAATCTTGGTCCCTGGGAATTACGTGTAGGGCCCTTCGCAGACTACCATGCTCTACAACGACGCTCCGGGCCAGAGGGCGTAGTGGCACAGGTCCTTGCTGCGAATGATCGCAATATACAGAGCGTATTACCAGGAAGCTACGCCGACTATGGCCTACGGCTACAGTGGGGGGCTTTGAATCAAGCACTACATCCGGGCTGGACCCCCAATCTGCAGATCAGCGCCTACGACAATTCGCGATTCGGTTTTCAATATCAATTCAATGCGGGAATCAGCACGGCAGTTTTGGGGCCTGACCGCCTCAGCCTGGACTTTTCTCAAGGACAAGGTGGAAACGGACTGTCATTAAATCAGCAAATTTTCTCAATGAATTATCGATTTTATTTTTAATATTGCCAGTAGAGGGAGAACAACATGAAAACCAAAGGATTATGGAGCCTCATCCTGATTTTGATGCTCAGCGGCTGCGCTGGGATGACCGTACAATCTGCCAAGCCCGTTGATCTGAGCAAAGAAGCGACTTGGACCATACTGCCCTTTGCCAACAATACAGAAACGCCCCTGGCCAATGAAAGAGCAGCAGCCCTTGCCGCCGGAATACTGCAAAGTGATAATCGACACGTCGTTGGGTCATTGCCCGTACGCAGCCGTACCCAGTCTTTGCTGGGTGGGGACTGGAAAAAAGAGTACGCCGAGGCCCTGAGTCATGCCCATAACGATGGAACACACTATGCCCTGGGAGGGAGTGTGGACGAATGGAATTATCGTGCAGGAATCAATGCGGAACCGGTAGTAACCATGACTCTTTGGGTAGTCAATGTGCCAGAAGACAAGGTAATCTGGACAGGGGTCGGGAGCGCTCATGGTGGTTCCCTGGGTCGTGGCGGTACTGGCGGTCTGGCACAGGACTTGATCCATCGCCTGATCGACCGCGCTCTCCACAAATAAGAATTCACAAGCATGCGCGCAAAGGTAATCACGGCACTCCCCCGCTGGGGGGCAGGATGGATTGAAGCTATTCTGTTTCCCGCACTGGGCATTATAATTACTTGGGGGATTGATCCGTATGATCCCTTATTATTGAATCAACCTTTTCCGTGGCTTTTGATTATTCCGTTACTGATTGCACTGCGTTATGAGTTGATGCCAGCCTTGTTATCCGTTATGGTCCTTGCGAGCACTTTCATTTGGCATGCCTATCCAGAAATACACAGCCTTGAAGTATTCGCGGGAACAGTCCTGGTTATTTTAATTGCCTCAGAATATGCTGGTTACTGGGCACGAAAAGAAGCAGGAAGAGCTTTACAGGAAGAAATTACTGCTACCCGCTTCCGACAGCTATCGGATGACTTATTTGTCACCAGGATATCCCAAGATCGCCTTGAACAAAGCCTGCTATATCAACCCATGTCTATCCGCAGCGCTTTGCTCGAAATTAAAAAACAACTGGTGGATAATAATGGTCGTTTGAATAAGGATATTGGCGGCAATGTACTGTATTTCTTAAATCAACTCGTTGGCGTGCAAATTGCCAGCTTGTACGAACTCAAAAAGGGGAAAAGCAACCCTCTGTTAATAGCCGCTTTTGGCGATGCCCATCCATGGCAACCACAAGATCCAGTTCTTCGAGAAGCAATTGATAGCGAACAAAGCCAAACCCTGGCTGAACTGGAGATAGTTGAAATACGGGCTTACGTTAGTACTCATATACACACATTGTCTATAGGAATGCAATATATTTTAACCATTGAGGACATGTCTTTTTTTGCCATTAATAAAGAAAGCCTACAAACCATAGAGGTTATTTTTCACTATATTTGTAATTATTCGGAGTCTCTACGTCAGGCTACCCCATTATTAAATATCTGGCCTGATTGCTCGGCAGAGTTTGTAACGGACTTCATGCAATTACAGAATCTGGCGCTGCGCGTCCCACAGGTTGGCGTGATCATACGTTATGACTTCCATGCAGACAATGCGGCAGAAAAGGTTATAGATTTCTTACAACGACTCCGAAGAGGACTTGATATTCTTTGGGTAAGAAAAAATCAAAAACGGATTCAATTAATAGTATTATTACCTTTCGCAGGAAGCATGGCCGCAGAAGGTCACTTTCAGCGCATGCACGACGAAAGCGCCCTGCATTATGGAAGCCAATGGAAAGAAACTTATATTGGACATAAAATTTTTTCCATAAACAAAGATTCTTGCGAAAACCAGATCAGACGGTTGCTTAATGAAGAAATAATTTTATGAGCACTTTACTTACTAAGGACATTGTTGTCATTTACAGTTTATACTGGCTACTGCTTGTCCTGTTCAGCTTATTTATTATTCCAAGACCTGAAAAATTAATGCAAAAATTTTATTCCTTTTTTTTGATAATCATTTTGGCAGCAATAATTCCACTTTTTGGACCCCTTGTCGTATTTATGTACACGGTATTTTTACGCAGCATCTTAAGACAGGTGCATGAACCGAATGTTGAAAAAATTCAAATACCATCCATCATGCGTGATGCGCGGCTCACAATGTCGACAGCAGCACCAGGAAGCATTGCTGCAAGGCTCCGACATGCTCGAGATCCCCGGCAAAGACTTGAAGCAATTTCCCAAATAGCTGATTCACAATTTTCCAGTCAATCACAGTTATTGCGTGGCGCCTTATCCGATGACGCAGAAGAAGTTCGTCTATTAGCATATGCAGCACTTGATCGCCGTGAGCAAGAAAACACCGAGTTACTAATTCACCTGAACAAACAGATGAAACTCGTTAACGAACCCAAAATCTTAAAACGCATCCAGGACTCAAGATATTGGCTGTACTGGAGCATCAGCCACTCTGAGGCTCGTGAAATAACATCCGACGCGACACCATCATTTTCGAAATGGGAACCAGAATTCTTAAATATTAGTCATGAATCCGCATCAATGAAAATGCTTTTTGGACTTTATTTACTACAGGTAAAGAAAATAGATGAAGCAATTACCAGTCTAAACGCGGCTGAAAATTCTAATATAGCCGGATCTGCCATTGCCCCATATCTTGCCTCCGCCTACTTTTACAAACGAGATTTAAAGAAAATTAGAGAAATATATCAGCAGCACTCTGAACTACGCTTATCTCCACGTTATGGGCCGTCGATGTCCTATTGGTTGGGAGACAGAAAATGATAGATGCACCACAATCTGAATCCGTCGATATCCTTCTCATCCTCGAAGGAACCTTTCCATATGTCCGTGGCGGAGTGTCTTCATGGGTAAACCGCCTGATAATCGGATTTCCTGAATATCACTTTGGTATCATATTTTTGGGAAGTATGCGTGAGGATTATCTAGCAAAGCCTTATCCTTTACCTGGTAATGTGAAATATTATGCAGAATATTTTCTATACGATAACAAAAAAACAACGTATTCAAATAAAAAAATAGAAGAAAAAGAGATAAATGCAGTCAGGGAAGCTCATCGTAAAATGAAAGACTGCCTTTCAAAATCTTCTATTACTGTTGACATCAGCCATTACGCTGATAACTTTGGAATTAGTGAAAAAGGTTTTTTTGAAAACCGGCACGTGTGGGACTATACTATAGAGTGCTATTCTGAAATTCTAGATCAACCATCTTTTGTTGATTATTTTTGGACTGTACGCGGCATGCACGCGCCTTTATGGTTTTTACAAACAGCACTGAATAAGGCCCCGAAAGCACGTATCATACATTGCCCATCTACCGGTTACGCTGGATACCTAGGAGCTTTATTGAGTAATACTGGAAAATCCCCATTAATTATTTCAGAACATGGCATTTATACCAAAGAAAGACGCATTGATCTGATGTTGGCGCGATGGATTCATGAAGACGACGAGTTCCTCAGTCAAACTGGTAGAATTCATTATTTGCGACACTTGTGGATTCGGTTTTTTGAGTTCATTGGTCGCCTGACATATCAGCAAGCGCAACATATTATCAACCTCTATTCCGGGGTTGTAGAACTTCAGATTGCTGATGGAGCAGATCCTCAAAAAATAAATACAATCCCCAACGGTATTCCAGTTGAAAATTTTTTAGTGTCTCGGACGCCTTTGGCTGAAAGAAGATACATTGTCGCACTAATTGGTCGTGTTGTTCCCATCAAAGACATTAAAACTTTTATTCGTGCAGCCAAAATACTGCAACAAACAGAGCAGAACTCTCCTGAATTCTGGATAGCTGGTCCGACCGAGGAAGATGAGGATTACTATCAAGAGTGCCAACTATTAGTAGAACATTTGGGATTAAAACTACAGGTCAAATTTCTAGGTTTTGCACCCGTCCAGGATGTTCTCAGTCAGGTACGGCTAACAGTACTAAGCTCTATCAGCGAAGGGTTACCCCTTTCCGTACTCGAAAGCTTTGCTGCTGGAGTTCCTGTTGTCGCCACGGATGTCGGTTCTTGCCGCGAACTCATATATGGTAGTACGAAAGACTCCGTTAAAGCCCCTGCAGGGGAAATAGTCCCCATTGCCAACCCCGGGGCCATGGCAAGGGCCATCTCTATTTTCTTGAATGACGAAGAGGTTTGGCTGCGCTGCAGTAAAAATGGCATACAAAGAGTTGAGCGTAACTACCGAGAGGAAGACATGTTCGCCAGCTATCGCAAGATTTATCAAGCGGGGATGACAAACTAGACATGGCTGGCATCGGATTCGAGTTACGCAGAATTCTTAAAAAAAGAACATACTTTTCCCTACTACAAGCCTACAGCTTTGCTGGACTTGTTTCTTCGGGTCCCTGGTTACTGTCCATTTTCGGCATTCTGCTCCTGGGCTTCCTCGCTGTAGATGAAAATGCGCACAACTCTGTAGTCATTGAATTTCAAGTTTCTGTCACGTATCTCATTATGTCGTCGTTGATATTGACGGGACCTGTCCAATTGCTATTTACGCGCTATATCGCAGACATGTTGTTTGCTCAGGAAAAACGCAAAGTCATATCAATTATCATGTTAATGCTTGCCGGAGTTTGCACTCTAGGAAGCATTGTTGCTTGGGCTTTGGCATACTGGTTTTTCTCCAAAACTACTATTCTCTACCAGCTTCTAATGGGTACAGGTTTTGTAGAGTTGTGTGGTGTCTGGATATTAACTATCATGGGGACAAGCTTAAAAGACTATAAAGCACTAGTTACCTGGTATCTGATTGCCTATTCTATTATAGTTTTTTCGGGAATCTATCTGGGAACCATCTGGGATCTTTATGGTTATTTATTGGCTTTTGATATTGGTCAGGGAGTATTGCTGGCCAGCCTTGGCGCAATGGTCATTCGTCAATTTCCAGGTATTTTACACTATCCTGATAGTGTCCTTAAAGGTGGGAAAATCTTTTGGTCTCTCACTTTGGTAGGGCTTTTTTTTAACGCTGCTGTTTGGGTAGATAAACTTTTATTCTGGTTCACACCAGATACCAGCGGATTAGTCATAGGGCCGCTACGCGCCTCGCCTATATACGATGTCCCTATTTTTCTGAGTTACTTACTTATTGTGCCAGGCCTGGCTATATTTCTTTTCCGTCTAGAAACAGATTTTGTTGAATCTTACAATGCCTATAATCAGGTAATAATTGAGGGTGGAAGCTATGCTGAATTAATTGTTGCCAAGCAAGGAATGATTAACGCAACCCGGACTGGTTTGTGGGATATTGCCAAAATACAGGGTTTAACAGTCATTTTTGCTATAGCCTTCACCCCACAGATACTTCATATTCTCGGTTATCCAATCAGTTACGCGAGAATTTTTCAGTTTGATGTTATCGGTGTTAGCCTACAGTTACTGTTTATGAGCATTCTCAACGTCTATTTCTACATGGACTTACGCCGCCGCAGCATTTTTTTAACATTTATATTTTTTTCCGGCAACACCGCGTTTACCTGGCTCAGTCTTCAAGGTGGTCCATTTTTTTATGGCATGGGGTTTATGTTTTCCCTTTTTATCACCGACATAGTCGGGCTGTTTTTGTTAAAGAAGGATTTGCAGGATATAGATTTTATCACTTTCATTAAAACTCAATAAATAGGGGGCGTTTAATACTCATGCAGTCAAATCATCATTCTGCAACAATCTTGGTGGTGGGTGGGGCCGGTTTCATCGGTTCTCACACGGTCGAGCTTTTACTTTCCGAAGGCTACTACGTCCGTGTGCTGGACAATCTCTCCACAGGTAAACGCGAGAACTTGCCTGCACAACATGATCGCCTGGAGTTTATCTTTGGTGATATGACCGATCAAATGCTCCTTAGTCAATCTTGTACAGGCGTTACGCATATTTTGCATCTGGCTGCACAGGTTTCGGTCATTCAGAGCCTGGAGAATCCTGTTTTTTCTTGTCAGCAAAATATTCTTGGATTTGTTGGGGTGTTGGAAGAAGCGAGGAAGCGTAATGCACGCCTGGTTTATGCCTCTTCTGCGGCCGTTTATGGAAATCCTGATAAGCTTCCTCTGCAAGAAAGTGCTCAGGTAATGCCTATTTCCCCTTATGGCTTGGAGAAATATAGTAACGAGCTTTACGCGGATCTCTATGGCCGTATGCATCAGCTCTCTCATTTGGGAATGCGCTATTTTAATGTGTATGGTCCACGCCAGGATCCCCAATCCCCCTATAGCGGGGTAATTTCACGTTTCGTCAACCAGGCACTTGCCCACAAAGCCCTCACCATTCGGGGAGATGGTAGTCAGGAAAGAGACTTTATACATGTTTTGGATGTGGCTCGAGCCAATGTCGCTGCACTCGTCGGTAATCTGCAAGGGACAGTGAACATTGCCCGAGGTGAAGCTACAACCATTCATGCCCTGGCTAGAATTATTCATCAACTTTCGGGTGTATCGGAGAATATCCAATGGATCCCTCGGATTGAGGGAGATATTCAGCGTTCACTCGCAGATAGTGAACGCATGCGTAAGCATCTGTGCCAACCTTTGTGGGCTTTATCCGAAGGGCTTCAGAATCTGTTGCAAAGCTGTAAAGGAATATCTAAAACCTGACCGCACCCTGCACCATAAAAAAGCGCCGCAATAGCGGCGCCCTGGGCGATGATCATCCGCTAGGGATTAGATCTCGCGCACGTCCTCAGCCTGCATGCCTTTGGGGCCGCGAACACTGTTGAACGATACA